>JAJAZN010000110.1 GCA_026785685.1 Thermoleophilia bacterium | reverse complement strand
GTCGTTCGCTACGCGAATCTCAGCGCCGGTCGAAAGCCCTACCGGGGCGATCACCCGGGCGTCACCGACTGGGCGGGAGCGCAACCCATGACCGCTGCTGCGCCCATGCGGGCGCGCTCGCGGTAGCCGTCCTCGTTGCCGTGGAGCCGGTCGGGCGCAAGCAAATCGGGATTCTGTTCGACCATCTCCGCCCATTCGACGAGCGTCACGCGCCGGTTCGCCTTCGCCGCGTCGCGGAGTACGTCGTTGAACGCATCGTTCGGCCGTTCGTCGCGCCAGATCGTCGCCCACACGACGCACCGATTCGGCCCGACGAGCGCGAGAACGCGTGCGACGTCCCTCCGGAACGCGGCAACCTCGGACGGTGGATCGTTCGTACCGAGGCTCACGACGACGTAGTTCGAGAGCACCGGCCGGCCGGCCTCGAGCTCGGTGATGCCCTGAGGCGTGATCCGCCCCACCTGATCGTTCGCCACCATCTTCCAGCCGCGGAGGGCGTCCGAGACGTACGGCTCGATGCCGACGTTGAGTGAGTCACCGACGAGCGTGACCGTCCCTCGTGAGGCCGGCGCAGCCGGGGCGAGCGGGTTGCGGACGACCACGAGCGCGCCGATCGCGATGACGATCAGGAGCGCGGCAAAGAAGAGAGAGGAGCGCATCGGGCAGGCGGGAAGGAATCGGGAGCGAATTCGACCGGATGGAGGTGAGCACGTCGATCGATCGGTATCTCGCCAGCCCCGGGCTCTCGGAGTCTACCCGCCGTGCCTACGCTGCCGACCTCGCCGACTTCGGCTCCTGGCTGCACCGGACGAGTCGGACGCTGACCGACGTCGACGTGCAAGCGCTTGCGGAGTACACAGCCGAGCTCGGCAGAGGCCGGCGCGGGCTCGCACCGTCCACGATCGCGCGACGTCTCGCCGCGGTGCGCTCGTACATCCGATTCACGCTCGGGGCCGCCCGCGTGCCGGAGATCGCGCTCCCTCCCCGCAGGCGCCGGCGCCTCCCGGACGCACCCAAGCTCGCCGACGTGGAAGCGACAATTGCGGGGGTTGGTGGCGACGGGCCTCTCGCGTTGCGCAACGGCGCAATCCTCGAGCTCACGTACTCGTGCGGCCTTCGCAGCGCGGAGGTGGTCGGCCTTCGACTCGCCGACGTCGACTTCGATCAGGAGACAGTGCACGTCCTCGGAAAGGGCGGCAAGGAGCGCGTCGTCCCGCTCGGCGAGAGAGCGGCGTACGCCGTGGCCGTCTACCTCCGTGATGTCAGGCCAAACCTTGCCCGTGGCGCCAACCATTCGCTCTTCCTCTCGGTGCGCGGAAGGAGCCTCGATACCTCGACCCTGCGGCGACTGATGCAGAACCCCCACCGCCTCCGTCACGCGTACGCGACCCACCTGATCGAGGGCGGAGCCGACCTCCGGACGATCCAGGAACTGCTCGGTCACGCCTCGCTCTCGACGACGCAGATTTACAGCCATGTCGACGCGCGCCGGCTCCGACGGGTCTACGACTCGAGTCACCCCCGCTCCTAATGCGCATCAAGCCTCTTGTGCGGTGTCCCGACGGTGCTCGCGCGCAGGAGCCGCCGACGACACGCCGAATCGGGTCCAGCCCAATGACGCATTCCGAACAGACGAACTCCGATCCCGAGGTTGAGCGCTACCTGCTTCTGCTTGCCACGCAGCGTTCACCGCGAACGGTCGACGCCTATAGTCGCGACCTTGCAGCGGCTGCCGTGTTCCTCGACACCCCGATCGGGATCGCGACGACCGACGACCTCGACAGATGGGTCGCGGATATGCGCGCCAACGGCCTCGCATCGTCGACGATCGGCCGCCGCGTCGCCGCCGTGCGCTCCTACTACCGGCATCAGCTGCTTCTCGGGCTGCGGCTCGACAACCCGGCCGCCGAGGTCGCGACACCCCGCCGAACGCGGAAGCTCCCACGCACGCTTTCGCCCTCCGAGTCCGAGCGGCTGATAGAGGCCGCCAACGGCACCACGCCACGATCGCTCCGCGATCGCGCTCTCGTCGAGTTGATGTACGGCGCAGGCCTCAGGGTCTCGGAGACGGTGGGTCTCGCCCGGACGTCGGTCGACATCGACGCAAGAATCGTGCGCGTGCTCGGGAAGGGTGACAAGGAGAGGATCGTTCCGCTCGGTCGCCCCGCGGCAGAGGCCGTTCGCCGCTATCTCGCGCTCGGCCGACCACACCTCGATCGACGGTATCGCCCGGACATGTTCCTCAACGCACGGGGCGGCGCCTTGACCCGAGCAGGGGCGTTCATGATCCTGCGCAAGCTCGCAGAGAAGGCAGGTCTCGAGCCAGAGCGCGTGCATCCACATCTCCTGCGCCACTCCTTTGCAACGCATCTCCTCGAAGGCGGAGCCGATCTTCGCTCGGTCCAGGAGATGCTCGGTCATGCCGATCTGTCGACGACCGAGCGGTACACGCACGTCTCCGACCGCCGCCGGCGGGAGACGTACTTCTCGGCCCACCCGCATGCGAGGGCCAAAAGCCCCGTCCGCGACGACACGGCCTAGCCGGCCCGCCGCGCCGCGCTAGCCGTCCGACGCCCGCTCGACCACGGTAATCGCCTCGACAACCGTTTCCTCCAACGCATCGACGAGCGTGACGTGGCCGATCTTGCGCGCCCGCCGCGGCTCCTTGCCGTAGAGATGGACGTGGGCACCGGGGAGACGAAGCAACTCGTCGACCGGCGGCGCAGCGCCAATCAGGTTGATCATTACCGACGGACCGATCGGATCGGTCGCGCCTAGCGGCAGCCCGAGAATGGCGCGGAGGTGGTTCTCGAACTGGCTCGTCACGGCACCTTCGATCGTCCAGTGCCCCGTGTTGTGGACGCGCGGGGCGAACTCGTTCGCCAGCAGCTTCCCCCCCGCATCGAAGAGCTCGAGCGCGAGCACGCCGACGTAGCGGAACTCGTCGAGGAGTCGCCCGAGGAGCACCTCGGCCTCCGCCTGCGGCGCGTCAGGGGCGGGAGCGCGCGAGACGCGAAGAATGCCGTCCCGGTGCGTGTTCTCTGCGACCGGCCAGAAGCGCGTGTCGCCGTCATGCCCCCTGACACCGAGAATCGAGAGCTCGCGGTCGAAGGCAACGAACTCCTCGGCCAGCTCATGCTCGCCCATCTCCTCGAGCGCATCGACGCGTCGCTGCCCCTTACCGTCGTAACCAAGCCGCCGTGACTTCACGATCGCCGGCAGGCCCGTGTCCGCGAGCGAGCCGAACCGCGCACTCGGGATCCCGAGCCGCGAGAAGAGCTTCTTCTCGATGAATCGATCCTGCCCCAGCTCGAGTGCGCGAGCCGGCGGCAAAGCGTCGAGCCTCTCGGCAGAGACGACCGCGACGTTTTCGAACTCGTAGGTGACCACGTCGGCTCCCACTGCAAGGCGCTCGAGCGCCGCGAGGTTGTCGAAGGCGCCGACGACGAGCTCACCAACGGCGGAAGCAGGTGCGGTCGAGGACGGGTCGAGGAAGCGGAAGTCGATCCCGAGCGGTAGTCCGGCGAGACCGAGCATCCGGCCGAGCTGGCCGCCGCCGATGCAGGCGACGAGCGTCACGAAGCGGCCGTCACGCGGCCGGATCGGGACCGTCGAGCACGGACTGTGTCTGTGCCGCGCGATAGCGCACGAGCCGCTCGCGGATCCCGGAATCCCCGAGGGCCAGGATCGCCGCCGCGAGCAACGCCGCATTGACAGCTCCGGCGCGACCGATGGCGAGTGTCCCGACCGGAACGCCGGCCGGCATCTGCACGATCGAGAGCAACGAATCCACTCCCTTGAGGCTCTTCGACTCCACCGGGACGCCGAGCACGGGCAGCGCAGTCTTCGCGGCGGCCATCCCGGGCAAGTGGGCGGCGCCCCCTGCGCCCGCGATCAGAACCCGAAGCCCGCGCTCCTCGGCCGTCGCCGCGTACTCGAAGAGGAGGTCCGGCGTTCGGTGCGCAGAGACAACGCGCTGCTCGAATCCGATCTCGAGAGCCTCGAGCGTCTGCGCGGCATGGTGCATCGTCTCCCAGTCGGAGCGAGAGCCCATGATCAGTCCGACGAGCACGGTTTCCATCTCCACCGAGGCTACGTGATCCCGTGAGCGAGCGCGTAGAACAGTGGAATCCCGACGACGAGATTGAACGGGAAGGTGATGCAGAGCGCCGGAACGAGGGAGAGTGCCGGGCTCGCGTTCGGAAGAGCGACGCGCACTGCCGCCGGAGCGGCGATATATGAGGCGCTCGCCGCCATCACACCGAGCACGGCGGCGGAACCGGCAGAGAGACCCGCCGCGGCACCAAGAATCGTGCCGAGAGTCCCCTGCACGAGTGGCGCCACGAGGGCGAAGGAAACGAGGCGCCAGCCCGTCACTCGCACATCGCCGAGCCGGTGCCCGACGGTGATGCCCAGACCGAGCAAGAAGAGAACGAGCACGCCGTAGAAGGCATCCACAAACACGGGAACGGCACGCTCGAACCCCTCCGGCCCGGTGAGCGCGCCGATGGCCAGCCCTCCCAGCAAAAGCATCACGCTCTTGCCGCTCAGCGTCTCACGAACCGCGGGGCCGAACCCCCCCTGGGCTCTCGACCGTGCAAGGGCGAGTGCGACGACGATCCCCGGCACCTCGAGCATCGCAAGCAGCGTGGTCATGAACCCTGCGACATTCACATCCCGCGCCTCGAGGAGCGTCACGGCGGCCGTGAACGTCACGACAGAGACGGAGCCGTAGTGCGCCGCGAGCGATGAGGCGTCGTCGACCCGAAGGCGAAGCGGGCCGCGGCCGACCGCGAAGACGCCCACCGGGATCAGGAGGCCGAGCGAGAGCGTCACGACCGCCGGCAACCAGAGTTCGGCGAGGGACGCTTCGGCGAGCTCGACACCCCCCTTGAGCCCGATCGCGAGGAGGAGATAGAGCGACGCCGCGTCCATGAGCCCCTCGGGAACCGTGAGGTCGCTCTTCAGGCGCGCGGCCAGGATGCCGAACGCAAACGCGAGAACCATCGGCGAGAGCAGGTTTCCCTGCGCGAGCTCGAGCGCCGACACAAGTCGACTTTAACACGAATAATGTTTCCTGTGTTCTATTTCTTGTTTTGCTTCTTTACCAGCAGCAGTGCCACTGATTTCGCCGTCTTGCGTACCTCAGGATCGGCCTCGTCATCGGCGGCGATGCCGTCGAGGATGAGAATCGTCTCCCTTGCAGGCGTACCGTTCTTGAAGCAGACGATCGCCAATCTCCGCACCGCGATGTTCGAATCTCGCGTCGCTCGGTCGTGGAGCAGGCGCCTGAACGAGTTGACATCACCAGGATGTGCGCGCGAAAGACCTTCCAGCGCTATCAGGGCCGACCCCCGAACCGCCGGGCTCTCGTCCTCGAAACCGCGGCGCAGGAGCTCGATCTTCTGGCGGAACCGGAACTGTGCGATCGCGCGGTAGGCCACTGCCCGAACGCGGTAGTCCGGATTGCGAGCCGACGCCTCGACCTCGTCGCTCCACTCGCCGCGAAGCGTCGCGAGCTCGCGTTCGAGACCGCCCTTCGCGTACTCGTCGGCGAGAGCGGCGGCCTGCGAGAGGTTCATTCCCGAGGAGGCCACTATGCGACCGGCAACGGTCGCGGGCCGGGACCGACGTACCGGGCAGACGGCCGAACGAGCCGACCCAGCCGCTTCTGCTCGAGGATGTGTGCCGACCAGCCCGCCGTCCGGGAGCAGGCGAACATCGCCGGGGCAAGCTTCGCCGGAATGTCGGCGACGTCGAGCACCACGGCGGACCAGAACTCGACGTTTGTCGCGAGCACGCGATCCGGCTTGCGGGCATGCAGCTCGGCGAGCGCAGCCCGCTCGAGCTTCTCTGCGACCTCGAACCTCGGTGAGCCGAGCCCTAGGGCAGTACGTCGCAGAAGGCGCGATCGCGGATCCTCTGCGCGGTAGACCCGGTGGCCGAAGCCCATCAGCCGGTCGCCGGCGTCGAGCAGGTCGCTCACGTACTCGTCGATCGAATCGGCCGCCGCCGCCCCGTCGAGCATCGGCAGGACACGCGCGGGTGCGCCGCCGTGGAGAGGCCCCGAGAGCGCACCGACGGCGGAGGCGAGCGACGCAGCGCAGTCGGCACCGGTCGATGCGACGACACGCGCGGTGAACGTCGATGCGTTGAGCCCATGCTCTGCGGTGCAGATCCAGTAGGTGTCGAGCGCCTGAATGTGCCTGGGATCCGCCTCTCCGCGCCACTCGAACAGGAACCGCTCGGCCGCCGTCGCCCCCGTCGCGACGAGCTCGGGATCGACCGGTGTCGCGAATCCATCGGCATGACGGGCCGACTGCGCGACGATCGAGATCATCGTCGCCGACAGTCGCGCCAGATCGTCGTGCGCTTGCCCGTCACTGATGTCGATCAGTTGACCGAGAGCCCACTCGCCGGCCAGCCCGGCGGTGGCTGCCTGAAGGTCCGACGGAGCGTTCCCGGTGAGATCGCGGGCCACGTAACGGGCGGCTGTGCGGAGTCCGGGCTCGGGAGCATCGTCGACGAGCAGGCCCCACACCTTCTCGAATGGCACCGTGCCGACGAGATCCTCGATGTCGACCCCCCGGTAGCGCAGTGCGCCACCGTCGCGGTCGGGCTCCGCAATCTCCGTCTCGAAGGCAACGACACCCTCGAGGCCCGGCTTGAACTCGCTCATGCGTCTCCTCGGCCCAACAGGACAGGACGCCCCGGACGCTACCTGACTGGTCGCCCTCCGCCGGGCCACTATGCTCCAACCGATGTTCACCGTCACGCTGATTCCCGGAGACGGCACGGGCCCGGAGCTCACCGAGGCGACGAGGCGCGTGCTCGAGGCGACCGGCGTCGCGTTTTGCTGGGACGTCCAGGAGGCCGGCGTCGATGTGATGGAGTCGGCCGGCACGCCGCTCCCCGAAGCAACGCTCGCGTCGGTGCGCAAGAACGGCATCGCGCTGAAGGGCCCGATTACGACACCGATCGGCACGGGTTTCCGGTCGGTCAACGTCGCCCTGCGCCACGAGCTCGGGCTGTACGCCTGCTTGCGGCCGTGCAAGTTCTACCCGGGGATGCGCTCTCGCTACGACAACGTCGACCTGGTCGTAGTACGCGAGAACACCGAGGATCTCTACGCGGGGATCGAGTACGAGTCGGGTAGCGCAGAGGCTGCCGAGGTGATCGCGATGTTGAACGGGATGCAGGCGAGGCAGATCGTGCCCAGCTCGGGCATCTCGATCAAGCCGATGAGCCCCGAGGGCAGCGAGCGGATCATTCGCTACGCGTTCGACTACGCACGTGCACACGGACGCAAGCGCGTCTCGTGCATCACCAAGGCCAACATCATGAAGTTCACCGACGGATTGTTCCTCGCCGTCTTCCGCGACGTGGCGCAGGACTACCCCGAGATCGAGGCGTGGGAGACGCTCGTCGACGCGCTCTGCATGGGGCTCGTGCAGCGGCCCGAGGAGTTCGACGTCCTTGTTCTCCCGAACCTGTACGGCGACATCATCAGCGATCTCACGGCCGGACTCGTGGGTGGCCTCGGCGTCGCTCCGGGGGGCAACATCGGCCCCGATGCCGCGGTCTTCGAGGCGACGCACGGGTCGGCGCCGAAGTACAAGGGTCTGAACAGGGTGAACCCGACGGCCATGATCCTCTCCGGCAAGTTGATGCTCGACCACCTCGGCGAGACGGAGGCGGCAACACGCCTCGAGAACGCTGTCGCCGCGGTCATCGCCGAGGGTGACCGGGTGACATACGACCTGAAGCCGTCGAGAGACGATCCAACCGCCGTCGGCACGTCCGAGTACGCCGACGCAATCATCGAAAAACTCGCCGCGTAACGCGGCGGTACAGAGACCAAGGAGCGAACCAGTGAGAAAGAAAGTCACCGTCGTCGGCGCGGGAAACGTCGGCGCGACCTGTGCGCAGGAGCTTGCCCGGCGCGACTACGCCGACATCGTCCTCGTCGACATCAAGCCGAACTTCCCGCAGGGTAAGGCCCTCGACATCAACCAGGCCGGATCGGTGCTCGGATACGAGCCGAACGTCGTTGGCACGAACGGCTATGACGAGACCGCCGGATCCGACGTCGTCGTGATCACAGCGGGGCTTCCACGGAAGCCCGGAATGAGCCGTGACGACCTCGTCGCGACGAACGAGGCGATCGTCGGCTCGGTGACGAAGGAGATCGTCAAGCGGTCGCCGAGGACGATCATCGTCGTTGTCTCGAACCCGCTCGACGCAATGTGCCACGTGGCGAAGGCCGCGTCGAAGTTTCCGAAGGAGCGGGTCGTCGGCATGGCGGGCATCCTCGACACCGCCCGGTTCGCCGCATCGATCGCGTGGGAGACCGGCATGTCGGTGAAGGACGTCACGGCGATGGTTCTCGGTGGGCACGGCGACCAGATGGTCCCCGTCGTCTCCGCGACGACCGTCGGCGGCGTACCGCTCGAGCAGCTCGCGCCGAAGGGTCGCATCTCGAAGATGGTCGACCGCACACGCAAGGGCGGCGGTGAAGTCGTCAACCTCCTCGGCACGTCGGCGTGGTACGCGCCAGGTGCGGCGGCCGCGCAAATGGTCGATGCGATCTGTCTCGACGAGAAGCGCGTGCTTCCGTGTACGGCATTCCTCGAGGGAGAGTACGGCGTCAACGGCCTCTACATGGGCGTTCCCGTCAAGCTTGGCTCGAAGGGCGTCGAGGAGATCGTGAAGCTCAGGCTGACGGCGGACGAGAAGAAGATGCTTCGCGCCTCTGCCGCCGCGGTGCGCGAGGTCGTCGGCGTTCTCAAGAAGGGCTGACGGCACGAGGCGCACGCTGCGCGTCGTCGGCCTTTGCGAATCCTGAACAGTCCTGCCGGGTAGGCTTCGCGGCCGATGGATCTCGGTCTCAGCGGGCGAACCGCAATTGTGCTCGGAGCATCCCAGGGGATGGGCCTCGCAATCGCAGAGGGGCTCGCCTCCGAGGGCGCGCACGTCGCGATGTTCGCGCGACGCGCCGACGTGATCGAGCGCGAAGCGACCCGGGTCGGGGGGCTCGCCGTGGCAGGCGACCTGACGAGCGAAGCCGACCTCGAGCGACTCGTTGCAGAGACACTCAAGACGTTTGGCGCGATCGACATCGTCGTTCTGAACGGGGGCGGCCCGCCATCCGGCCCTGCGGCGACCGTCACGGCTGCCGACGTGACGGCGGCAGTCGAGCTTCTCCTCGTGCCCCACGTCCGACTCGTCGGTCTCTGCCTTCCGCACCTCAGAGAGAGCGGCCGTGGCCGCATCGTCGCGATCGAGTCGACGTCGGTAAAAGAGCCGATCGCAAACCTGGCGCTTTCGAACGCCGTACGTCCGGGCGTCGTCGGTTGGCTGAAGACGCTCGCCCGCGAACTTGGCCCGGAGGGGATCACCGTGAACACGATTGCCCCGGGTCGCATCGACACCGAACGGCTGCATGCCCTTTACGGCCCCGGTGGCCCTCCGCCCGAAGCCCTTGCTCTGATTCCCGCGCGCCGCGTCGGCGCGCCGGCCGAGATTGCGGCCACCGTCTGCTTCCTCGCGTCCGAGCAGGCGGCGTACATCACCGGCGCGGTCGTGCCGGTTGACGGCGGCATCCTGAACGGACTGTTCTAGTGGGGTGTGCCCCCACCGGGGGCCCCCAAAAATGGGGGTGGGG
>JAJAZN010000109.1 GCA_026785685.1 Thermoleophilia bacterium | reverse complement strand
CCGGGACGGGGGCGAGGCGGTCGCGGCCTTCGTCTCCTGGACGAAGGCCCGGTTCCGCCGTGGCCCGTTGTTGTTCACAGGCGAGAGTTTCGTTCGGTTCCGCAACGAGGTCGTGGATCTGCTCGCGCGTCGCTGGCATGTGCTGACGCTTGCCGCGCTCGCCGGGAGCCTGACGGTGTTTCTGCTGCTCGTTCTCAGCTTGCGAGCAGTGGGTGTCCCGGCCTCGGAGGTCGGCGTCATCGAGATCTTCGCGGCCTGGTCGCTCGTGCGAATCATCGGGGCGATCCCGATCACGCCCGGCGGGTTCGGGATCGTCGAGCTCGGTCTCACGACTGCGCTCGTCGCCTTTGGCGGAGCGAACGCCGGCGTTGTCGCGGCAGTCCTGATCTACCGCTTCCTCACCGTTGTTCCGACGCTCGTGCTCGGGGGTCTCGCTGCGCTCGCGTGGCGCTCTCGCGCCGTTCTTCCCGCAGGCGGCTAGGAGATCGGGGAAGGAAATCGTACGGAGGCGGGGAAGCAGAATCGCGTGGAGGGGCAGAGCCACAAGGGCGAGATGCGCGCCGCGCTCCGCGGTGACTTCGAGCGGATGTGCCAACGCCAGGCAGGCGAGAGTGAGCCGGCCGAACCGGCGGCGCCGCAGGCGATGACACACATCGGGCCCGCGCCCGCGGTGGACGCGCCGTCGGGATCGTGGCTCGATCGGATCCTACGACGCACCTGACGCCCGTTCGCGAGCTTCAGAAGATGAGTCCGCCGCCGGTTCCGCCACGGTTCCGCGTGTGGAGGTCACTCCGCGAAGGGAACCCGCAGTGATGAACGCCAACGCCGCGCCGAGAACGTATGGTCCGGCGTCACCGAGGGCATCGGCGATTGCTCCTCCGAGGACCGGCCCGAGCATCACACCTCCGGCCCAGGCAGTGTTCATGAAGCCGAACGCCAGCGTCTGTGGGATCTCCGCTTCCTCACCACGATCCGAGATCAGTGCCGCACTCGGTGAGAAGATCAAGCTGGCCGCGATCGATGCGACGATGACGAGGGCGGCGATCGCGTACGCCGTATCGAGGGCGGCGAACGCCATGCCGGTGATTCCCATCAGGAGAAGACCCGCCCTCACCGGCACGAGTCTTCCCCGCCGATCGCTGAAGCTGCCGATCAGCGGGGCGAGGATGACTTCGCTCAGACCGGCGGCGATGAAGGTGGCCGCGATCGCGATGGTGCCCCAGTTCGCGTCATCGAGCGAGAGCGGCACGAGCAGATCGAGGACGCCGAGGAACAGGGAAGGGACGAGCACGAGCCAGAGGGCCGCAAAAAAGCCGCGGTTCTTCAGGATGCGACGGAGCGCCTCGGGAGGTTGCTCCTCCGGTTGGCCCGCAGGAGATGAGGCTGCGAACAGAGCGACGAGGACGGTCAGGCCAGCGATCATCATGAACGTCCCTCTCAGGGAGGTCAGCTCGGCGATAGCGCCGATCGCAGGCCCGACGATGAAGCCAAGGACGGCAATGCTGAACACGGTACCGACGGCCTTGCCGCGCTGATCGCGCGGTGTTGCGAGCGTGAGCCAGGCAAGTGCGCCGCACCAGGTGATGGCGCTTGCAACGCCCTGTGCAAAGCGCGCCGCGCCGAGTGCAGCCGCCGACTCGCCGAGAGAGAACGCGAGCGTCGACACCGCGAGGACGAGGAGTCCGATGACGACCGTCCGCTTGGGGCCGATGCGTGACGCGAAAACCCCTGACGGGATCCCGGCGACGACTGCGCCGGCGCCGTAGGCTGCCACGAGGACCCCGGCCCCGGTTTTCGAGAGGTCATAGGTGTCGCTGAGGACGGGAACGAGAGGCACGATCGCTGAAAAGAGCATCGCGTCCGCGAAGACGGTGACGCTGACGACGGCGAGAAGGCGGCGCATGGGGACGAGCTTACGCTTTCGGTCGATCGGGTCGGACCGACAAAAAAGCACCGAGTCGGTGGCCCCTTCGTCCGACTTCCCGGTTGACCCCCGCCGAAGCGAGTGCCGACTGGGGAGCCATCAACCTCAGGCGCTCCTACCTCGGTGCAATCACCAAGGTAGAGGGTGGTAGCCCGTCCGTCAAGTGAGTGTGATGCGCAATGTTCGCTAATTGCATAGTTTTCCTGAAACAACGCACGAAATTGCTTACCGTGCTGTGTGCTCTAAAAAGGATCGAGGCGTGCATTCGCCGAGCCGGGCCGCTTTCGTCCACCTTGCCGGCTGACCTTTCGCTTCCGCGTCCAGCCTCCCGGCGAGGCTTCGTCCTCTGGCGTCCCGTACTCGGCGCAGAGAGGAATCTATGCTGCCGGTGGCACCGGGATCAAGGGTCGGGGCACACGACCTTCCCGCAAATTGCGAACGTCTGGAGCGGAGATGACCGGAAAGCACATCGTTGTCACGGGAGCAGGGACGGGAATCGGCCGCGCTATCGCGCGGCGTCTCGGGCGCGACGGAGCGTCGGTGACGCTTGTGGCGCGCGACGGAGACAGGCTCGAGACCGTCGCGGCCACGATGGAGGCGCCGACGCACGTCGCAGCGTGTGACATCCGTGACCGGGGCAGGGTCGAGAAGGCGTTTGCTGGCGCGGTGGCCGATCTCGGGCCTCTGCATGCCCTCGTTGCCTGCAGCGGGATCGGCGGTTCGAATGGTGGCGGCGCGAAGACGGACAGGTTCGACGAGATCGTTGCGACGAACCTGAACGGCACCTACTACTGCTGCCGCGCGGCGCTCGACAACCTTGCGGCTGGCCCCGAGGCGCGGCACCTGGTCGTCATCTCGTCGATCCTGGCGCGGATCGCCGTGCCGGAGTACACGGGCTATAGCGCCTCCAAGGCGGGTCTGCTCGGTCTCGTCCGCTCGTTCGCTGCCGAGCTCGGCGAGGACAACATCCAGGTCAACGCGATCTGCCCCGGTTGGGTCGACACGGAGATGGCGTGGGACGGGCTCGACGACATTGCCGCCGGGACGGGAGGCACGCGCGAGGACGCCTATCGCGATGCAATGGAGGCAGTCCCGCTCGGGCGGATGTCCCAACCCGACGACATCGCCGGCACCGTAGCCTGGCTGCTCTCGCCCGATGCGCGTGGCGTCACGGGGCAGGCGATCGACCAAAACGGTGGCGCCTGGGTGGGATAGGCCGGAACGCGCGAGGGACGCCTTGCGGCGCCCCTCGCGACGTGCGGCCGGTAAGCGCGGCCTAGCTGCCGTACGTGGTGTCGGCAGGGACAGAAAACTCCGCCTCTTGCCGCGCCTCGAGCTGCTCGAGTTCCTCTGCAGTGCCCATCCGTACCGGGCCGACGAACCACTTCTTGGCCGACAGCATCCACCACGCACCGAAGAGAATGAAGGCACCGCCGATTGTGAGTGGTGCGTAGTTCACGAGGTTCCAGTCGAACGCATCGTTGCCTGGTATTCCTCCCGGTCCCGTCGGGAGCATGAAAACGATCGAGATGAAAACGACCCAGAGAATCGCGATTGGGTTGATCCATTTCGAGTGCTTGCCAAGGCTCCACGCGCCCGTCTCGAACGAGTCTCCTCCGCGCCATCCGAGGAACACGGGGAGGATGAACGCGATGTAGAGGCCGGATGTGCCGACGGATGTGCCGACGTAGTAGCCGGCGAGGTTGTTGCACCACGTCGGCAGCATGAGCAGGAAGCCGAGAGTGCCGACGGCGCACACCGACCAGACCGGCACCCTGTGGCTCGAGACCTTCGACCACAACTTGTGTCCCGGAACTGCGCGGTCACGCGAGAAGGCGAACAGCATCCGCGATCCCGAGGTCAGGCACGCGGTGAGGCAGAAGAACTGCGCTACGACAACGATGAAGAGCAAGAACTCTGCCCAGGTCGAACTCATCGACTCCTGCCAGATGTAGGTCACGATGTAGCCGAACTGCTCCTGCACCGCTTGTGCATCCGGAATCGCGAACGTGAGCGCGAGCAGGAGGAT
>JAJAZN010000108.1 GCA_026785685.1 Thermoleophilia bacterium | reverse complement strand
CCCGAACCTTCGAGAACGTCAACTCGCCCCGCCCAAACGCTGCCCGCAGCAGAGGCAGCTCCCGCAACGCCTCCGCGACCCGCAAGAACTCCCGCGCCTCCCGACCCGTCATCCCACACCGCCACGCAAGAAAACTCTGCAGGTCACTGCTGTCGCCCTCCTCGAGCATCTCCCAGACAAGCTCGAGCCAGCGTGCGGTCGCAGCACTCAAATGCGCAGACAGACCCGCGAGCTCGTTCACCCGCCGCTCCGTCGCCGCCTCCCGCACCGCCACACCAGAGGCAAGACCCCCACGAACCCGCTCCATCAACGTTGTCTCCATAGAGAACAAGTATACGGAGCGGGTCGGACGGAGTTCTTCTCTCGTTTCGAACTCCTCTTGACGCCGGCGCATGAGGAAACGAACTGAATCGTCGGTGTCAGCGGCCGACGTCGTCGTGATTGTTCTCGCCGCAGGCTCGGCACCTGCGAAGGCCTCGCCGGGACGCCTGAACAAGTCCCGGCTGGTCACGCATTCCAGGGACGACTCACTCGCTCATCGCTCGCCCCGCTGCACCGGCCAGCGGGCCAGCGACCGTCGCACATCCCACTACTGCATAGGGGCGAACCAGCTTGCCGCATCGAGAAACGAAACCCGCTGCCATCACCGCTCCGACGCCATTGACGACCGATGCCCAGACAATCGCGTTCTTCCATGAATCACCAGCGCGATGGTACGCCGCGACGTCGTCTCCGCCGCGAGGTCACCGCGCCGTCGTAATACGCGAACGACACGGCCGCCTGGCCTGCTTTGGGTGGCGCTGTGCAGCGAGCGAGATCCCCGGCAGGCCCATCAACATCGAACAACGTCGGGGTGCCGGTCGTGTCGGTCTCGATCAGACCATCTAACACCAACCATCGCCCGATCCTCGCACAAGTGGAGCGAAGAATACCCGACCCCCTCGTCACAGAAGGAGTCAAGAGAGGGCTCGTGGAACATCTTATGGCCGGATCGCCGGAGGAATCCGCAGACAAGGTTCGATGATGGTGCGATGAACTGTCCGGAGGAGGACTTCCCTGCCGTCAGGGCGCCCTCGCACTCCGTGGTCGAAGAGGCCAAGGCCGCAGGGGTGTGGATTTTCGGCGGCGGAGTGATGACTCAGCGCGCAAGCATCGTGGCGACCGAAGGCACCGTCACCGAGGGCCCGTACCCGGAGCCCAAGGCGGTCATCGGCGGATTCTCGATCATCGACGTGCCCTCACACGATGACGCACTCACATGGACTGCCAAGTTCGCCGAGGCCTGCCGGTGTGCACAGGAGGTGCGCGAGATCATGTACGACCCTGACTCGTGATCGACGGCAGATTGTCCACGCGCCGATCGTTCGCTGAGCGAGGCCGGAGCGGCTGACCCGGCACGAACGATCCAGCCTCGCTGATGCGCCCGGAAGGATTCGAACCTTCGACCTCGCGCTCCGGAGGCGCGCGCTCTATCCCCTGAGCTACGGGCGCGAATTCCACCAGTGTACTGACCATCGCGTAGCATTGAGCAGTGGCTCTGCTGCTGTACGACAACCCGATCTCCTCGAACGCGCTCAAGGTGCGCTTCATGCTCGCCGAGCTCGGCATCGCCTACGAGCGCAGGATCGTTCCCTTCGACCTCCCACGACCGGAGTGGTACACGGCACTCAACCCTGTCGGCGGGATCCCCACGCTCGACGATGACGGAACCGTCGTGGCGGAGTCCCACGCGATCCTGCGCTACCTCGCCGGCCGCGAGGCGCGAGACGACCTCTACCCGAACCCCTATGGCGCCCGTGCCGAGGTGGATGTCTTCCTCGACCGCTTCGCCATCACATTCCGTCCCGCGTTCTTCCGCTATGAATCCCCCGCCCTCGGGTTCGTTCCGGGTAAAGGGATGCTCGGTGGCGAACCGCGCCTCGACGAGCTCCCGGGCGTCGTTGAGAAGATTGCACCCACGCTCGAGCTCCTGGACAACATGATCGGCGGGTCAGGCTTCGCCCTTGGCCGCTTCACCATCGCGGACGTTGCGGCCGCGCCAATCCTCTTCCGGACGACGAAGACCGGCCTTGACCTCGGGCGCTTCCCGAATCTCGCCCACTGGCGCGAGACGCTTCTCGCCCGCCCTGCCTTCGCTGCTGCCAATCCGGTCACCTGAGCGACCAGCGCGACCTGTCGAGGGCCAGGAATCCCCCATTTGCAGGCATGACCGCTATAGTCACGAACATGGTGTACGCGATCGAGGACCCCCTTAGACCCTATGCCGAGCCTGCCCCGGATCACACGCAGGACCCGCGGCCGCGGAGTAGCGGAGGTCGCTGCACGCGTTACGCCGGTTCGCCAGCTCGACGCTAGCGGCCTCACCTGGGTCAACGTCGTCGGCCCCGACCTCGAGATCGCCAACGTCCTCTCGGAGCGCTTCGGCTGGCACCCGCTCGACGTCGAGGACATCGTCTCGAAGCGCCAGCGCCCGAAGGTAGACGACTACGAGGACGACGGGTACCTCTTCATCGTCCTCCACTTCCCCGTCTACGACAAGACGATTCAGCGCCTGAACGCCGCCGAGCTGGACGTCTTCATCGGGCCTGACTACCTCGTCACGATCCCGAACCGCGAGCTCCTGCCCGTGACCCGTCTCTTCGCGCGGTGCGAGAGCGACGAGGAGCTGCGCGAGAACTTGTTCGCGAAGGGCACCGGACGGCTGCTCTACGAGGTGCTCGACGACCTCTTCGACTATTGCTTCCCGATCCTCGACAAGATCGGCCACAAGCTCGACTCGAT
>JAJAZN010000107.1 GCA_026785685.1 Thermoleophilia bacterium | reverse complement strand
GAGACTGGGGCCGCGGTGGGGGAATTCACCGGGTAGATCTGGGCGCAGATGCTGCTGGAGCTGGGGGTGCTGGGGCGGGGGGTGGGGCACTGGGAGCGGCGTCTCTCCTTCGGCGAGACGGACGACACGGTGCGGCGCCGCGCCGAGGCCGCACTCGCTGTCGGGCTCGAGGTGATCGCGTGCGTCGGCGAGACGGCGGCCGAGCGCGAGACCGGCGAGACCGAAGCGGTGCTTCGTCGACAGGTCGGAGTGTTACCGCGGCACGAGGCCCTCGTGATTGCCTACGAACCGGTGTGGGCGATAGGCACCGGCAAGACCGCGACGCCCCAGATCGCCGAAGACGCCCACGCGTTCATCAAATCGCTTCACGAGACCCGCGTGCTCTACGGCGGCTCCGTGAAGCCGGACAACGCTGCAGAGCTGCTCTCTCAGCCGTCGATCGACGGCGCCCTGGTGGGCGGAGCATCCCTCGACGCCGCGTCGTTCTCGAGCCTGTGTCAGATCGCAGCTTCCCTCTCGTAACGCTCGTCGTTCTCGACGGCTGGGGCCTCGCCCCGGCCGGTCCGGGGAATGCTGTCGAGCTCGCAGACACGCCTGTCTTTGATCGACTCTGGGCGACGTATCCCCATGCGACGCTCGCCGCCTCCGGGCCGGCCGTCGGACTACCCGAAGGGCAGATGGGGAACTCGGAGGTCGGTCACCTCACGATCGGCTCCGGCCGCGTGCTCTTTCAGGATCTGATGCGCGTGAACGTCGCCGTTGCGGACGGGACGATCTTTGAGAACGCTGCGCTTCGTGGCGCATTCGAGCGAGCACGTGAACGCGGCGGAGACGTCCACCTCCTCGGCCTCGTCTCCCACGGCGGCGTCCACTCTCACAGTGATCACCTCGTTGCGCTCCTCGAGCTCGCACGGCGCGAAGAGATGGAGGAGCGCGTCTGGATCCATGCTTTCACCGACGGTCGCGATGTCTCGCCGCATGCCGCGGCGGTGGATCTCGCGCAGCTCCCCGCGGAGCGAATTGCCACCGTCGTCGGGCGCTACTACGCGATGGACCGCGACAATCGGGCCGAGCGCACCGATCGGGCCGTTGACGCGATTCTCGACGACACAGGCGTGGGCGCCGACGACCCGGTCGAGGCCGTGTCCGCGAGCTACGCCGCCGGCGTGACCGACGAGTTCATAGAGCCGGTGGTATTCGAACGCCGACCGCGTCTGCGTGCAGGCACCGACAGTGCGATCTTCTTCAACTTCCGGCCGGATCGCGGTAGACAGCTCTCACGACGCCTCCTCGAGCGAGGCGTGGACCTGACCACGATGACGCGGTACTCCGAGGACATCGATGCGCCCGTCGCCTTCCCCGAGCGGGAGGTCGCGGACACGCTCGCCGAGACCCTCAGCGCCGCCGGCTTGACGCAGCTCCACGCCGCCGAGACCGAGAAGTACGCGCACGTCACGTACTTCTTCAACGGCGGCGAAGAATCAGAGTGGGAGGGAGAGACGCGCGTGCTCGTGCCCTCGCCACGCGATGTTGCGGGATACGACGACAAGCCCGAGATGTCGGCCGCACGCGTCGCCGACGAGGTTGTCCGTGCGCTTCCGGATGGCTACGCGTTCTGCGTCGTCAACTTCGCGAACCCCGACATGGTCGGCCACACGGGCGTGATTCCCGCTGTCGTCACGGCGGTCGAGATCGCGGATGCTGCTCTGGGTCGTGTCGTTGACGCAACGCTCGCACGAGGAGGTGTGTGCCTCGTCACGGCGGATCACGGGAACGCCGAGATGATGCTCGAGGCCGACGGCATCAGCCCGCACACCGCTCACACGACGAACCCCGTCCCGCTCGTGCTCACAGCTGACGACATCTTTCTGCGCGCGGACGGCGGCCTCGCCGATCTCGCCCCGACGGTACTCCTCCTGCTCGGCCTGAAGGTCCCGGAGGCGATGACCGGAACCGATCTGAGTGCAGATAATCGGTGACATTTCAGCGAGTCGTAAATTGTTGGTGAAATCCTTGCTATCGGCTGTATGCTCCGCCGCGAATTGGCCCTCGAACAGCCTGATCTCGGAATTCTTCGCAAAGCCCAGAGGGGCGACGAGCGGGCGTTCTCGATCATCGTTCGCGCCTACGAGCGGCCGGTCTACAACTACGTGCTGCGTCTCGTCGGCGACCGTGCGCTCGCCGAAGACCTGACGCAGGAGTCCTTCCTACGGATCTACCAGGGTCTGCCCGGATTTTCGCTGCGCTCCCGATTCACGACCTGGATGTTCCAGGTGACGAAGAACCGCGTGCTCGACGAACTTCGTGCCCTAGAGCGGCGCCCGAAGAGCGTCGTGAACATCGATGACATCGCGCCGCTCGAGTCGCTCGACCCGCCGTTCGAGCGGGCCGAAACGATCACCGCTCTCTGGCGCGCCGTCGAGGCGTTGAACGTCGACCTCAAGATGGCGCTCCTCCTTCGCGACATCGTCGGCCTGTCGTACACCGAGATCGCCGACTCGCTCGAGATCACGCTCGCGACCGTGAAATGGCGGATCTACAAGGCGCGCGAGGAAGTTCAGGCCGCACTCGTTCGCGAAGGCGTCGGGGTCACGACGTCGGCTGCGGGCGCCCTGAGCACGATCACCGAGTAGTCGCCTCCTCCCGAGGGCCGGGCCAAGTCGGCCCGCTGTGCCGAGATGCCGGGGCAATTCAAGGGGTATCGCAATGGCCATGAAAAACCCCGTCGCGTGAGCCTGATGCCGGCACCGTCACCGTGTGCCGGCCGCGGGTCCGCGGCCTCGCGGATGACCGGTT
>JAJAZN010000106.1 GCA_026785685.1 Thermoleophilia bacterium | reverse complement strand
CGAGCAGGCCCTCGCCGACGAGGACGCGAGCGTTGACGATCTCATGCCCGCCGTCTTCGGGCCGCACCGCAGCTATCCGGAGCCGCCTGAACCGGCCGCCCGCGAACTGGGCTTCGTCGCCGCGATCCGCGAGGCGCTCGATCTCGAGCTCGAGGCCGATCCCGACGTGATCGTGATCGGAGAGGACATCGGCCGCGTCGGCGGGCTGTTCCGGGCTACCGAGGATCTGTACGAGAAGTACGGTGCTGCCCGGATCCGCGACACGCCGTTGACCGAGAGCGGCTTTGTCGGTTGCGGCATCGGTGCCGCCCTGACGGGGCTGCGACCCGTTGTCGAGCTCCAGTTCTCCGACTTCGCGGGCGTCGCGTTCGACCAAATCCTGAACCAGGCAGCGAAGCTCCGATTCATGATGGGTGGCACACCGAAGGTGCCTCTCGTCCTTCGAATGGTCTCGGGCGGCGGGCTGCGCCTCGGAGCCCAGCACTCCCAGAGCCTCGAGGCGCTCTTCGCCCACATCCCGGGACTCGTCGTCGTGATGCCGTCGAACCCCTTCGACGCGAAGGGACTCCTGGCGGCAGCGATCCAGGACGATAACCCGGTGATCTTCCTCGAGCAGAAGCTCCTCTTCTTCGGCGAGCCGGTTCCCGTCCCGGAGGAGCGGTATGCGATCGCGCTCGGGAAGGCGCACGTCGTGCGCGCCGGCACGGACGTGACGATCGTCGCTCTCGGCGCCACGATCCCCCACGCGCTGCGCGTTGCGCGCGATCTCGAATCCGAGGGAATCAGCGTCGAGGTCGTCGATCCGAGGACGCTCGTCCCGCTCGACACCGACACCATCGCGGCCTCGGTGGCGAAGACGCACCGCGTCGTCGTGGCGCACGAGGCCGTCCAGTTCGGAGGCTTCGGGGCCGAGATCGCAGCGCATATCGGTGAGTACAGCTTCTGGGAGCTCGACGCTCCGGTCGCACGCGTCGGTGCACCCTCGCACCCGATGCCGTACCAGAAGGATCTCGAGCTCGCGACGCTCCCGGGGCCGGCCGAATTGGAAGCCGCGGTGCGCTCACTCCTTGCATCCGGGTGAGGCTGAAGCCTGACCCCTTCGTCGCGGTTCAGTCGCGCAGGAGGCTGCGCGAGATGATCAGACGTTGGATGTCGGACGTGCCCTCTTCGATCTCCTCGAGCTTCGCGTCACGCATCCACTTCTCGACCGGCATCTCGCGGGAGTAGCCCCAGCCGCCGAGTGTCTGCACGGCCGCCCAGGTGCACCACATCGCCGTCTCGGAGGCGAACAGCTTCGCCATCGCAGCCTCCCGCGAGATGTCCGCGCCCGCGTCGGCGAGCCGGGCGGCGCGCCACACGAGCAGGCGTGACGCATCGACCCGCAGCGCCATGTCCGCAATCCGGAAAGCGACGGCCTGGTGCTGCGCGATCGGCTTTCCGAACTGGTCGCGCGACTTCGCGTAGTCGACGGCATATTCGAGCGCGGCGCGGGCGAGGCCCGTCGCAGCGGCTGCAAGCGTGATCCGCGAGAGGTCGAACGTGCGCATCAAGCCACGGAAGCCCTGGCCCTCGTCGCCAAGTCGCCGGTCGAGCGGGATCTCGCATTCGTCGAGGAACAGCTCGGCGTTGATGATCGCGCGCTGGCCCATCTTGCGCACCGGCGGCCCGATCGTGTATCCCGGGTCGCCCTTCTCGATGACGAACGCCGTAATCCCCTTCGCCCGCGAACCGGGGTCGACGGTCGCGAAGACGACGTAGGTCGAAGCCGGCCCGGCACTCGAGATCCAGCTCTTCTGCCCGCGGAGCACGTAGCCGGTGTCGGTGCGGGTCGCGGTCGTCTGGATCGCCGCCGCATCGGAACCGACACCCGGCTCGGTGATCGCGAGCGCACCGAGCGAAGGCCGCTCGCCGGTCATCGGCTCGACGAAGCGGCGCTGCTGCTCCTCGGTGCCGAGCACGAGGATCGGCTTCGCCGCGAAGCCGTTCGACGTGATCAGGTTGCCGATCCCCGAGCAGCCGAAGCAGAGCTCCTCCTGCACGAGCGCCTGTGTGAACACGTCTGTAAGCCCACCGCCGCCGAGCTCCTCAGGAAGCATGTACGAGGTCAGCCCGAGTGCCGCTGCCCGGTACCAGATCTCCCACGGCATCTCGATGTCGGCCTCGTCGACGGCCTGCGAGATCGGCCGGATCTCGCGCGCCGCGAAGTCCCGGCAGAGCGCCTGGATCTCGCGCTGCTCCGGTGTGAGGTCGTCGAGGCCGGCGGGCACGGCGGGATTCTCGCACACGCATTTCGCGCGCCGGGCGATGAGGTGATCGCCGGAAGGCGGGTGGACGATACGCTCTCGGCCGAAGCGGCAGTCGAGGTCGCAACCCCGAGTACAAGGAGCGCGTTTGATGGCATCCGCACATGACGCAGTCCCGGTCGGAACCCTTCCCCCCGTCGGCGAGATTCCGTCGCGGATGTTCGCGCAGCTCGTTCGCCAGGAGCGCTTCGGTGACCCACGCACAGCGTTCCAGGTGGAGGAGGTCGACACGCCCGCACCAGGCCCCGGCGAGGTACTGATCGGAGTGATGGCCTCGGGAATCAACTTCAACAACGTGTTTGCTGCGCAGGGCATGCCGGTTGACGTGATCGCGCAGCGGCAGCGCGGCGGCGACCCGAACGACTTCCATCTCGGCGGCAGCGACGCGTCAGGCATCGTCTACGCAGTCGGCGAAAGCGTCGAGCGCGTGGCAGTCGGCGACGAGGTCATCGTTCACCCCGGCTGGTGGAAGGACGACGATCCATGGATCGTCGCGGGCAAGGATCCGATGATCGCCCCGTCAGCGAGGATCTGGGGCTACGACCACGATCGCAACTTCGGCTCGTTCGGGCAGTTCGCGGTCGCGCAGGAGCATCAGGTGCTGCCGAAGGCCGATCACCTCACGTGGGAGGCAGCCGCGGCATCGACGCTTGTCGGCACGACAGCACAGCGGATGCTGTTCGGCTGGGCTGGCAACACCGTCCAGAAGGACGACATCGTCCTCGTCTGGGGTGGCTCGGGCGGGCTCGGCAGCCAAGCGATCCAGCTCGTCAAGGAGGCCGGCGGGATCCCGGTGGCCGTTGTCTCGAGCGCGGACAAGGGTGAGTACTGCGTCGGGCTCGGCGCCGAGGGCTACATCGACCGCACCGAGTTCGACCACTGGGGGATTCCGCCTCACTGGACCGATGGGCCGGGCCAGAAGGAGTGGACCGGCGCCGCGCGGGCGTTCGGCGGCAAGCTCTGGGAGATCGTCGGCAAGGGCAGAAACCCCGCGATCGTCTTCGAGCATCCCGGTGAGGACACGATCCCGACGTCGATCTTCGTCTGCGAGCCGGGCGGGATGGTTGTCGTCTGCGCGGGCACGACCGGGTATTCCGCGATGGTCGACCTCCGCTACCACTGGGTGCGGCAGAAGCGGCTCCAGGGCTCGCACGGAACGAACGACGAGCAGGCGATCGCCTACAACGACCTCGTTCGCGCAGGCGCGATCGATCCATGCGTCGGCCAGGTGAGCGCCTTCGACGAGATCGGTGAGGTTCACGGTCAGATGGCCGAGGGGAAGCTCTCGTTCGGGAATGCGGCGATCCTGATCGGCGCACCGACGACCGGGCTCGGCACCTCGGCCTCGTGACGACGGGGAGGCTCATCAAGGCAGCGGTGTTGCGCGAGCCGGGCCACCCCCTCACGATCGAGGAGCTGGTTCTCGCCCCGCCAGGCCCGGGGGAGGTCGAGATCCGCATTGCAGCGAGCGGCATCTGCCATAGCGACGTCTCCTACTTCAACGGCGCCTGGGAAGGTGTCCGTCCCGCGGTCTACGGCCACGAGGGAGCCG
The DNA here is from genome assembly GCA_026785685.1 of Thermoleophilia bacterium. Classification (GTDB taxonomy): domain Bacteria; phylum Actinomycetota; class Thermoleophilia; order Gaiellales; family Gaiellaceae; genus Gaiella. Next base: position 7,542 of record JAJAZN010000106.1, on the reverse strand, counting down.
GCGTTGTCGCCGCCGTGGGCCCGGGCGTGACCGAAATGAGGCCGGAACAGGCCCTCGTCACCCTCGTTCGGGCATGCGGAACCTGCTTCTTCTGCGATCACGAGCAGCCGGCACTGTGCGACACGAGCTTCCCGCTCGACGCACCGGGGCCGCTCACCACCAAGGACGGCGAGCCGGTCGTCCACGGGTTTCGTACGGCCACGTTCGCCGAACGGGTCGTCGTCCACGAGTCCCAGGTCGTACCGATTCCCGACGAGCTCCCGTACGACTGCGCCTCGCTTCTTGCGTGTGGTGTCCTGACCGGCTTCGGAGCCGTGGCGAAGACCGCCCGCGTCGAGGCCGGCGCACACATCGTCGTGATCGGGCCGGAGGCGTCGGGCTGAACAGCATCCAGGCGTCTGCGATTGCCGGCGCGGCGTCGACCGTCGCGGTCGATCTCGACGCGTCGAAGCTCGAGGTAGCGCGTCAGTTCGGCGCGACCCAGGCGTTCAGCCCGAACAACGGCGACGTCCGGGACGCCGTCCTCGGCCTCACCGAGGGCCGCGGGGCGGACTACGTCTTCGTGACGGTCGGATCGGTGAGCGCGATGGAGAGCGGTATGGAGCTCCTCCGCCGAGGAGGCGACCTCGTCGTCGTCGGCATGACACCCACCGGTGTCGACATCGACGCGTGAAGGTCGCGATTCCCGACGGGCCGGGCTGGGGCGTCGAGATCAACCCCGCGTGGCTTGCGTCAGCGGAGCATCAGGTCAGCGAACTGAAGTGACTCTGCAGCGAGACGCTCGGCGCCTACGGCTGGATCCACGACTATCCGCTCGCTCGGTTCGTCGCGCTCGCGAAGATGCTCCAGGTCGTCGACGGCTCCGCCGAGATCCAGCGGATCGTGATCGCCCGCGATCTCATACGGCGTCCGTCCGGCTGACGACGCAGGCGTCCCGGAGGAACACCGTTGACGCAGTCTCGCAACTACGCCGACCCACTGCAGCACGCATCACGTACGCTCGGGCACTCTCTGATTGGATAGAGGCACACACCCGTATGAAGGAGATCTGACGGTGGCAACGGTCGAGGAACCACGGACGTTCATTCGTCCCGACGGCAAGGAGAAGGTCACGGGCACGGGCCGCTACACGGCCGACCTCGTGCTCGCAGGAGAACTCGTGGCGAAGTTCCGCTACGCCGACCACACGCATGCCCGGATCACCCGGATCGACACCACCAAGGCGCGCGCCCTGCCCGGCGTGCTCGCGGTCGTCACGCATGAGGACGTACCGGATGTGCTGTACGGGGGCATGGTCCAGGATCGCCGGTTGTTCGCGAAGGACACGGTGCGCTTCGAGGGCGACGTTGTCGCGGGCGTCGCCGCGACGACCGCCGAGATCGCCGAGCAGGCTGCCGCGCTGATCGAGGTCGACTACGAGCCGCTCCCCGTCGTGACCGACTTCGAGGCGGCGCTCGCCGACGACTCCACGCTCGTCCACCCCACGTGGGAGAGCTACGAGGGAGATGAGGCGCTCGGTCGCCACGACAACACGCTCGGCTACTCGACGATCGTCAAGGGAGACGCGGATGCGGCGCTCGCAACCGCGGACGTCGTCGTCAAGGGCCGCTACTTCACCGACCCGGTGCAGGGCGTGCCGATCGAGCCGCGCGCCGTGATCGCACAGTGGCAGGGCGACAAGCTCACGGTATGGACCTCGACGCAGGTGCCGTACGCGGCCCGCGCCGGCGTCGCGACCACGCTCCAGATTCCCGAGTCGAACGTGCGCGTCATCGTGCCGCTCCTCGGGGGCGGGTTCGGCGCCAAGTGCGACTTCCACTTCGAGGGCCACGTCGCCGCCCTCGCGAAGGCGGCCCGCCGCCCGGTCAAGCTCGTCTTCTCGCGGCGTGAGGAGTTCTTCGCCGTCGGTCACCGCCGCGAAGGGATGGTGATCGAGTTCGAATCCGGTGCCCGCTCCGATGGCACGCTCGTCGCCCGCAAGGCGCGGCTCGTGCTCGACAAGGGCGCCTACTGCGGCGAAGGCGGCTTCTTCGCGCAGATGGCGGCGATGCACGCGCTCGGGCCGTACGAGCTCGAGAACGTCCACATCGAGTCCTCGCTCGTCTACTCCAACAACCAGCCGTCGTCCTCGATCCGCGCTCCGACGGCACCGCAGGTGTGCTGGGCGCTCGAGCAGCACATGGACGAGCTGGCCACTGCCCTCGGAATGGATCCCGTCGACCTCCGACGCAAGACGCTGATCGAGACCGGCTCCGTGACCGCGACGGGCCAGGTGCTGGAACGGATCGCGATGAAGGAGACGCTCGAGAAGGCGGTCGAGATGATCGGCTACGGGCAGGAGCTACCGGACGACGAGGCGATCGGTGTCGCGGTCGGCTGGTGGCCGTGCTTCGCGTCGAAGAGCGGTGCGTACGTCAAGCTCAACCCGGACGGAAGCGGCACGATCATCACGGGTGCACAGGAGAACGGCACCGGCTCCGTGATGGCGATGCCCACGTACGTTGCGGCCGAGCTCGGCATGCAGCCGGAGGACTTCTCGATGCTCTACCAGGACACCGACGCAGCGCCCTACGACATGGGCTCCTGCGGCTCGCAGACGACGTTCAACAGCGGCCGCGCGGTGATCGCGGCGGCGGTCGACCTGCGTGATCAGCTGCTCGACGCAGCCGCGGAGAAGCTCGAGGCCTCCCGCGACGACCTCGAGCTCACCGGCGGATCGATTCTCGTCATGGGATCGCCCGACAAGTCGGTCACGATCGCTGAACTCGCCGGGGAAGGCACGTTCCACGGCAAGAGCGAGGATGTCGTCCCGGACGGCCCCGAGGCTCCGGCGGAGGGATGCGTCGGGCGACTCGGCCTCGAGTCGTTCCACGCGCCGCAGCTGATCGCGCATGCGGTTCGCGTGCGGGTCGACCGCGGGACGGGCGTCGCCCGGGTGCTCGAGGTCGCGGCCGCGCATGACTGTGGCAAGATCCTCAACAAGATCGGTGCCGACGGGCAGGTGTACGGCGGCGTCGTGATGGGCATTGGTCAGGCTCTCTCGGAGGGAACGCAGCTCGATGCCGAGGGACGCCATCGCAACGCCCACCTGACGGACTACAAGCTCGTCACCGCCTCGGACGCACCGAAGATCGACGTCGCGTGGATCGAGACGGACACGCCCGGTGCCGGGCCGAAGGGCTCGAAGGGCGTCGGCGAGCCACCGTGCGTGCCCACAGCGGGCGCAGTCGCGAACGCTATCGCGAAGGTGATCGGGGCGCGCGTCCACAAGCTACCGATGACACCCGAGCGGGTCTGGGAGGCGGGAGCATGAGCGTGCAGACATTCACCACAGCCTCCACCGTGGAGGAGGCAATCGCGGCCGTGGCGGCGGGCGCTCGTCCGGTCGCGGGCGGCACCGACCTCGTCGTCGGGGCGCGAACCGGCAAGTCGACGATGCCGGAGAGCGTCGTCGCGATCCACCGCGTTGCGGAACTGCACGGCGTCGAGTCTCTCGCGGACGGCGGCCTGCGGCTCGGAGCACTTGCAAGCCACGCGGAGATCGCGGCGAGCGGCGACGTCCGCAAGCGTTTCACTGCACTCAGCGACGCGAGCGCGATCGTCGGCTCGCACGCAACCCGTGCGCAGGGCACCGTTGGCGGCAACCTGATGAACGCGTCGCCCGCGATGGAGACCGGCGGCCCGCTCGTCGTCCTCGGCGCCACGGCGACGCTTCGCTCGCCGTCCGGCACGCGCTCGGTCGCGGTCGAGGATCTCTGGACGGGGCCGGGCAAGACGTCGGCCGCCGCAGACGAGCTTCTCGTCGGCGTCGAGATCCCCGCACCCGCAGCGGGTACCGGCAGTGCCTACCTCCGGCTCGAGTACCGCCGGCAGATGGAGATCGCCGTCGTCGGTGCGTCTGCCGCGGTGGCCGTTGCCGATGGGGTCGTCACGGAGGCGAGGGTCGCGATGACGGCTCTTTCCGCGACGATCAGGCGCATCCCCGAGGCCGAGGCAACGCTGATCGGCAGCGACGGAGGCAGCGCGGCGATCGACGCTGCCGGCGCAGCTGTCGCGGCAGCGTCAACGCCGATCTCCGACGTCCGAGGGTCGGCCGACTACCGGCGCGCCATGGCGGCAGTGATCGCCGGGCGCGCGATCGAAACGGCGCTTTCACGCGCGCGAGAGGAGAACGCATGAAAGTCGCAGCGACACTCAACGTGAACGGAATCTCCTACCCGGTCGATCTCGATCCGGGCACGAACCTCCTGACCGCCGTCCGTGATGTCGTCGGGCTGACCGGCTCGAAGGAGGGCTGCGACGACTCGGAGTGCGGCGCCTGCATGATGCTGCTCGACGGCCAGCCTGTGAACGCGTGCTCGTACCTGGCCCTCCAGGCCGAGGGCAGCGCGATCACGACGGTCGAGGGCCTCGCGGACGGCGACACTCTGGCGCCGCTGCAGGCGGCGTTCCTCGATCTCGGTGGCGTCCAGTGCGGCTTCTGCACGCCGGGGATGCTCGTCTCGGCGACGGCGCTGCTCGCGGACAACCCTGACCCGACCGAGGACGAGGTGCGGATCGGGCTCTCGGGCAACCTCTGCCGCTGCACGGGCTATGACGGGATCGTCAAGGCCGTGCTGAGTGTGGCGGGCAGCTCGTAGGGATGTCTCGATCGGCCCTCGCCGATTGAGGCGATAGACGAATTGATATTTCGAAGCTATCCTTTCTGGGAGAGAAAGGATATCCAGATGACGAAGACATCGCTCTCGATCGATCGAGAGAAGGCAGACGCCGCCGCAGCCGTGCTCGGCACGAGCACTCTGACGGCGACGATCGATGCCGCGCTTACCGAGATCGTGAACATGGATCGGCGGCGGCGGTTGGTCGAGCGCATCAAGCGAGACGGCGGGATCGGGCCGTCAGACGCCGAGCGCCGAGCACTTCGAACGCCGTGACGTCGACGTACCTCGCTGACACGAGCGCGTGGCACCGGAGCGGAGCCACCGCCGAGATTCGGGAGTGGTGGAGCGAGCTCCTGCTCAGCGACTCCCTCCTGATGGCGTCCCCCGTCCGACTCGAGCTGCTGTTCTCGGCGCGGGGCCCGGTCGACTATGCGACGCTCGCGGACGATCTGGCGGGCCTACCGCAAGTGTCGCTCGACGAGCCCGTTTCTGCACGGGCTGAAGAGGTTCAGACGATCCTTGCCAGTCGAAGCCACCATCGCGGGCCGACGCCGGTCGATCTCTACATCGCCGCAGGCGCCGAGCTCAGCGGTGCCACGCTGCTCCACTACGACCGGCACTTTGACGCGATCGCGCGCGTCACCGGCCAACCAACCGCGTGGATCGCGAAGCGCGGGACGCTCGATTGACCCCAACCACAACAGCGCGACTCCTGACCGCAAGCTGCACGACCGGATGGAGCGATTGGATCCACGGCGAGCTCTGGCTCCTTCCCGTGATGTGAACACGTAACCCGTGCTACACTGATCCCGTGGCCAACCTGACGCTCGCAATCGACGACGACCTACTCCGCACCGCGCGCATTCGCGCGCTCGAGCAGGGCACGTCCGTGAACGCCGTCGTGCGCGATTATCTCCGCGACTATGCCGGTCAGCGCGACGCCCGCGAGACGCTCCTCGAGATCTTCGCACTCGCCGACCGGTCGGGCGCTTCGAGTGGCCCCGGCGGGCGAAACTGGACGCGCGACGAGCTGTACGACCGCTGGGATCGTCCACCGCGGACGTGAAGCCCTTCATCGACACGAATGTCCTCGTCTACGCGAATGATCCGGCGGACCGGCGCAAGCAGCACATCGCCCGCGAGACGCTCCTCGAGCACGCAGGAACCCTCGTCCTCAGTGCGCAGGTGCTCTCCGAATTCTACTCTGTCGTCACGCGCAGATTCTCCCCCCTGCTCGGGCTCGAGGAGGCACGCACGATCGTCGACGACCTGCGCCGGTTCCCGATCGTCGTGATCGACGAGCAGCTCGTGCTGGACGCGATTGCCATCAGCGCGAGGGTGATGCTGTCCTACTGGGACGCACTGATTCTCTCCGCCGCGCGAGCGGCGGGGTGCGATGCGGTGTTGACCGAAGATCTGTCGCAGGGGTCAACTATTGCCGGCGTCCGGATCGAGAATCCGTTCGCCGTGTGAGGAAACCGTGGCCTGCGCCAGCGTGCTATCCCCCGACAGCGGCACCGTGCCGGTAGAACGAGGTCCGCTCGGGCTCGAGCGGGGTGTTACCGAGGATCAGATCGGCCGCCTTCTCCGCCACCATCATCACCGGCGCATAGATGTTCCCGTTCGTGACGTAGGGAAACACGGATGCATCGACGACGCGGAGGCCGTCGACGCCCCGCACCCGCATCGTCTCGGGGTCGAGCACCGACATATCGTCGACGCCCATCCGGCACGTGCAGGACGGGTGCAGCGCCGTCTCCGCATCGCGTGCAACCCAATCGATGATCTCCTCGTCGGTCTCGACCGACGGGCCCGGTGAGATCTCGCCTGCGTTGAACGGCTCGAAGGCGGGCTGCGTAAGGATCTCTCGCGCGGTGCGGATCGCCTGAAGCCACTCGCGCCTGTCCTGCTCGGTCGAGAGGTAGTTGAAGCGCAACGCGGGATGGACGCGCGGGTCCTTCGAGGTGATCTTCACCGTGCCACGCGCATCCGAGTACATCGGGCCGACGTGCACCTGGTAGCCGTGGTCGACCGCAGGCGAGGAGCCGTCGTAGCGGATCGCGACCGGCAGGAAGTGGTACATCAGATTCGGGTACGCAACCTCGTCGTCTCCACGGATGAAACCGCCCGCCTCGAAGTGATTCGTCGCCCCGGGCCCCGTGCGGAAGAACAGCCACTTGAAACCGACCCACGGGCGGTTGCGCCACTTCATAGCGGGCGCCACCGAGACCGGTTGCTTCGAGGCGTACTGGATGTAGACCTCGAGGTGATCCTGGAGGTGCTCGCCGACGCCCGGTGTGTCCTGCACGACGTCGATTCCGAGTTTCGAGAGCTCCGCAGCATTGCCCACCCCCGAGAGCTGGAGCAGCTGCGGTGAGTTGATCGCGCCGCCGCAGAGGATCACCTCGCGCGCGTCGATCCGCTTCGCGCCCGACCTCCCAGCCACCTCGACCCCGACCGCCCGCGTACCCTCGAAGAGCACCCGGTTGACGAAGGTGTTGCACCGCACCTCGAGATTCGGCCGATTCATCACCGGGTGGAGGTAGGCGCGAGCCGCACTCAACCGCCTGCCGCGGTGAATGTTGCGATCGAACGCAGCGAAGCCCTCCTGCTTGTAGCCGTTCACGTCGTCGGTGAGTGGGTAGCCCGCCTCCTGCACGGCCTCGAAGAACGCCTTGAAGAGCGGGCTTGTCGCCGGGCCTCGCTCGAGTACGAGCGGCCCCTCCCCCCCCCGGAACTCGTCGGCGCCCGCCAGGCAGTTCTCCATCCGCTTGAAATATGGGAGACAGTGCGCGTAATCCCACGTCCCCATCCCCGCGTCGCCTGCCCAGCGCTCGTAGTCGAGGGGGTTGCCGCGCTGGAAGATCATCCCGTTGATGCT
>JAJAZN010000105.1 GCA_026785685.1 Thermoleophilia bacterium | reverse complement strand
GGGAGGCCCCCCCCGCCACGGCGGCCGCCTGCGGGGGGGGGCGCGCCGTACGCCGAACCGCGAGGGGCGGCTAAGCGCCCCCCCCCCCTTCTCTACTGCCAGTGTCAGGAATGATTGCCGTCAGTCCCCAACCCGGAAGCTATTCCGGTATCGGCACTGCGAGTCAAACCTTGAGAGCCCCGCGAACCGGATGCCCAAGTGAAGAGGGGCCGCCGCCAGACGCCCCTCTTCTACGCAGGTTCCCGAGGAGAGAAAACCGTATCGCCCATCGACGCGTCCGCCGCACCGTCGCGCTGATGAGATGACCGCAGTATCACCATCCTGGGCCGGTTGATACATCACCCGGACGGCGTTGACGACCCTGCTTGACTCGCGCCGCTAGCGCTCGACGCAGGGAGTCTCGATCGCATCCGTGCCCGCCTTCGCGAGCGCGGCCCGCACCGCAGCGGTCGGCACGCCGTAGCCGCCGTTCCGGCCCGCGCGCTGTGCGAAGACGGTCGTGATCACGCGTCCGCGGGCGTCGACGACGGGGCCGCCCGAGTTTCCGCTGCGGATCTTCCCGCGGATCGTCGTCACCTCACGCGTGGTCGGGAAGTTCCCGTAGGCATCGCGGCCGACGATCTCGGCGACTCGACCGACGCGAACCGCCTTCTCGGTGTAGGGCCCGTTGCCCGGGTAGCCGAGCATCCCTCCCGGCGTCCCTGCGACGGCCTCGGCGAGCAGCAGTGGGCGGGCCGCGAGGCCGGGGACGCGCAGGACGGCGATGTCGTTCGTCTTGTCGAACGAGACGACTCGGGCGTCGAGCAGGTCACCGTCGTTTCGATCGACGCGAGGCGCATCGACGCCGGCGACAACGTGCGCGTTCGTGACCACGAGCTCTCGCCCTGCGACCCAACCCGATCCCTCGATCCCGAGGCCGCAGGCATTCCCGATCACACGCACGACACTGAGCGCTGCCGCGCTGACGCCGGGGAAGTCGAGAACGGTCGGGTCGGGCTCGTCGACACCGGCCGCCGGGCCGGCGATCGCGCCGAACGGGTCGATGCCGGCGAGTGCATCGATCAGGCGGGCCGGCGGATACTCCTCATTGAGAGCCGAGAGGATGGTCGACTCCTGGGCGTAGCGCCGGAGCTCCGTCTCGCCGGGAAGATAGAGGAGCACGGCCCCGACGGCCCAGCAGAGGGCGAGGCCGAGTGCAGCGCCGAAGAGGCCGCCTCCGGCGGAGTCGAGGAGCCGAAGGGGAGGAATCACGATGAGCGTCCGGCGGACGGCTCTGCCGGCGTACCTTCCAAGCACCTGCCCGACGGCGGCTACGACCATGGCGGTGCCGACGGCGAAGAGTGGGAGCCAGCGGGCGTGCGCGTCACCCACGAGCGCCGGGCCGAGCCGCGTCCCGAGGTAGAAGCCGACAACGAGCCCGCCGAGCGAGAGCACGCCGACGACGAGCCCCCGCCGCAAGCCCATGAGAGCGGTGAGGGCGATAAGCCCCAGAGCGATCAGGTCAACGGTCGACACGCTTCTCCATTCGGAGGTGAAGCGGCCACCCCTGCGGCCCGGGTCGAGCGAGCAGCGGCGGATCGTTTACGTTGATTCGCCGATCTCGAACCGCCGCAATCGCCGGATCGCGTACCAAACCGTCGCTCCGATGGCCGCAATCATCAGGACGACGGCAGGCACCGATCCCAGCTTCGCGTCGAGCACGGTGCGCGGGAGATCGACGAAGATATCGGCGACGGCGAGCGTGTAGTGACGCACGCTGAAGAGCCGTGTTCCCGCGAAGAGCCCGTTGATCAACCCCTCCCAGATAAAGACGTAGACGAGGCCCGCGATCAGCGCCCGGCTCGTAATCACACTCAGCATCACGAAGAGCGCCGAGTACACGAGGCTCCCGGTGACGAGCGCGATTCCGAAGCCGACCAGAAGGCCGTGCCCCGGAACGCCTTGAAGGCCGATCCACCCGGCGACGAGGCCCGGTACGAGCACAGTCACGGACGTCAATGCCCAGGCGGCGAGCAGCTTGCCAATGATGATCTTCGTTCGCGAAACCGGCTTCGCGAGGAGGTACACGGCCGTACCGTCCTCGATCTCGGCGCCGAGCGCGGCCGTCCCGTAGACGAGGGCGAGCAGAGGCAGGAGAACCGTGACGATGAGCCCATCGAACAACACCTGCGCAACCCACTTCTGCTGGTCGGTGTCCTCGCTCCCGATCCGGTAGGCGAGGGCCAGCAGGATGGGCAGAAGCGCGAGAAGCCCGAGCAGAATCGTCCGGCTGCGGCCAAGCAGCTGGCGAAGCGTCATGACCGCGATGATCCCGATCACCGGTTCACCAGGTACGAGAAGACGTCTTCGAGTGACTCGTCGGTCGGACGCAGCTCGCGCAAGGTGACACCGCAGGAGCGGGCGATCGTCGGGATTGCAAGGGCAAACGCACCGAGCTGAGACGTCCGTACCGTGAGGCCTTCAGCTCCAAACTCCACGCCGACGACACTCGCGTGGCCGACGAGGGCGGCGGCGAGTCGCCGGTCGTCGGACGTCCGCAGCGTGAACGTGTGCGGTCGATCGGTCATCAAGCGGCGGATCTCGCGAAAGGCCCCGGACGCCGCGAGCCTGCCGCCGACGACGACGAGCACGCGCTCGGCGAGCCGCTCGACCTCCTCCAGGATGTGCGAGGAGAAGATGATCGTGCGACCCTCAGCAGCGAGTTTCCTGAACAGCTCGATCATGTGGAGGCGCTGCCGCGGATCGGCACCGTTGAACGGCTCGTCGAGCAGCAGCACGGCTGGGTCATGAACGAGAGCCGCAGCGACCTTGATGCGTTGCTTCATCCCCTTTGAGTAGCCGCCGGTCGAACGATCTGCGGCGTCCTCGAGATCAACCAGTCGAATCGCCTGCCGGGCCGACTCGTCGGCGTCCGAGAGGCCCTGTAGGCGCGCATTGAGGCGGACGAACTCGTAGCCCGTGAGCGAGCCGTAGACGGACTCGCGCTCCGGCACGAGACCGAGGCGCCGGTAGAGCCCGGGATTTCCCCACGCGGGCTCACCGAGCACCGTGACTTCGCCTGCAGACGGCTGCAGGAAGCCGGAGAGCATGTGTAACACCGTGCTCTTGCCAGCGCCGTTCGGCCCGAGCAATCCGGTGATCCCGGGGCCGGCCGTGAACGACATCCCGTTGACGGCGACGACGTTGCCGTACCAGCGAGAGACGTCCCTGAGCACGATCGTTGCCCCGGCCTCCTCCGCCTCGGAAAGCACTTCGGTGCCACCGCTCATGTCGACACCCGCCCCAGGCGCCGTAGCGTTAGCGCGAACGTGGCGGCGATCGTGACGAGAACCGCGAGGAGATAGACCCAGCCGCCGAAGGTCGCATCGGAGAGCACGTTTCCGGAGCCCGGATCGACGCGGAAGAGCCACAGGATCGACCCCTCCCAGGCGACGGGGCTGACGAGCAGAGCGAACTGGGCGACTGACGGATCGACGGAGCTCATCAGGATGTGTGCGATCGACAGGGTAATCACGAAGGCGCCGACGATCGAGGCGGTGGAGTACGCGCGCCGCGGGAGATACGCGGCGATGCAAAGCCCGACCGAAGCGATCGCGGCCGAGATCAGCACTGATCCCGCGACGATCGGGAACACGAGATCCCAGTTGTCGCGGGCGTAGCCGGCCAGATCGTCGGCGGCCATGCCGTTCCCGACGAAGAGCAAGAGCTGCGGCCCAAGTGTGAGGACGAGCATGGCGCTCGTCAGCGCCGCGAACTTCGCGACGACGTAGTCGGACCGCGACACGGCCCGGGAGAAGTAGAGGGCGAGCGTGCGGTTGCGCTGATCCTTCCCGACGAGCTCGGAGGCGACCGTGGCGCAGAAGAGCACGAGGATGATGCGCACGTAGGTGAAGTAGTCCTCGTGCTTGAAGAGCTCGATCTTCTGGTCGAAGCCGCTGACGACGGCGCCGACCCCGAGCTGGATGATCGCGGGAACGAAGGCGAAGATCGCGAGCGCCCAGGGAAAGATCTTGCTCGTGGCACGGCGCCCGAGCCCGAAGCAGGCGCGCAGGCCGTGGACATAGAGCGTGAGGAGCGTGCCACGGCGGCCCACCCGGACGCCCTCGTAGTGGCGGTACCCGAGGTCGTAGATGCTGCTCGAGCCGCTCCGCTGCTCAGACATCCGTATCCCTCGCATCGCCGTCGTCGTCGTCGTCACGGAAGAGATCCTCGAGGTGTTGGCGGCGCTGCTCGATCCTGACGAGGCCGAGCTCGAGCGACGCTGCACCGTCGCGGATCGCGTCGTAGGCACCGTCGTCACTACGGTCGATCGCGAGGGTGTGCCTCTCTACCTGTGCGTCGTAGCCACGGTCGCGTAGGTGGTTGGCCAGGTCGTCCGCCGGCCCGTCGACCTCGACCAGGAGAATCTCTGTGCGGCCGGTGAACGTCGACAGGGTGTCCGCGCGGATCAGGCGACCGCCTTCGATCACGACGAGGTAGTCACAGACGCGCTCGATCTCCGTGAGTAGGTGGGACGACATGAGGATCGAGATCCCGAACTCGCTGCCGATGCGCCGTACGAGGTCGAGCATCTCGTCGCGGCCGGCCGGGTCGAGCCCGTTCGTCGGCTCGTCGAGCAGCATCAACTTCGGATCGTGGACGAGTGCCTGCGCGAGCTTGACGCGCTGACGCATCCCTGTCGAGTAGCCACGCATCTCCCGATAGCGCTCCTCGTAGAGACCGACGTGCCGGAGGGTCTCCGCCGTCCGCTCGCGCGCTGCGGCGCGCGGTAGCCCGTTCACCCTGGCCATGTGCGCCACGAACTCGGTCGCGCTGATCTCGAGCGGCAGGCAGTCGTGCTCTGGCATGTATCCGATCTGCTGCCGGATCGACAAGCCATGCGATGCGACGTCGAGGCCGAGCATCTCCGCCGAGCCGGACGTCGGCTCGGTCAGGCCGAGGAGGATCTTGATCAGCGTGCTCTTCCCCGCACCGTTCGCACCGACGAGGCCGATCACACCGGGCTCGACCTCGAGGTCGAGGTCGTCGAGGGCGACGACGAATCCGAATCGCTTCGTCAGTGCGCGCGTGGCGATCAGGGGCACCCGGTGAGCCTAGACGAGGGTGGAGGCTCCTCCGAGGCGGGCGCCGAACGATCGGTATGATCCATCGGCCCACGGGGGCGTAGTTCAGTTGGTTAGAACGCCGGCCTGTCACGCCGGAGGTCGCGGGTTCGAGTCCCGTCGCTCCCGCTTCTTAGAACCGCTTGAACTCGGGTACGGCAGAACCTTGAAGCAGGGCAGCGTGCGCGTGATAACTGGGTTCTGCGATGTGTTCAGGCGCCTATCCGTGAGTGCACCAATTCTGAGTCACCCATCTCAGAGAACGACCGGTTCAGCCCGCGCACGTCCGGTCGTCATGGTCGCCGCTGACCCAGGCGATATGGCGGTCGGCTGACCGCCGCACGACGGCACGAGCGTCCGCGTCGATCACGTTCGTGAAGTTCCCGTAGAGCCGGTCGAAGGCGTAGCGTTCCAGGTGACGGGCGACGCGCTCGGTGACCGCTGCCGAGAGCGGGAAGTGGTTCGGATAGCTGCGCATGAAGGCAACCGTCCCCCGATCCGGGTTCGCGAACACCGTATCGCTCGAGAGGAGCACGCCGCGACCCTCGGCTCCCGCTGCCCAGTGCACAACCGCGCTCCCGGGGAAATGCCCACCCGGCTGGCTCAACGTGACGCCGGGCAGGATCTCGAGCTCACCGGACCAGGCGCGGACGGCCCGGTCGTCTCGGGCGACCCAGTCACGATCGGCCGCTGCGACGAGCACCTCGGCACCGCCGAGCGCCCGGCTCCACTCCACCTGCACGCCATACATGTGCGGATGGCTCGCGACGACGGCGCGTGTCAGACCCAGAGCACGTATCCGCTCCACGGCGGCATCGTCAACGAAGCCGATCGGATCCCAGACGAGGAGCCCGTCCGGCGTGACGATCACTTTCGTCTGCTGTCCGATGCCAACCTTCGGATCCGCCTCGATACCGAGCAGGTTCGGCTCCAGCTCGGTTACAACCGTCCGCTGGCCACGGCCGCTCAGTTCCGCGAGGGTCGTCCAGCGCTGGCCACCGGCCGGGCTCCACTGGCGCTCGTCGGCACAGATCGAGCACGCGTCGAGCCGATCGGCGTGCTCGACCGCGCAGGTCTCACAGATCCAGAAGGTCGCGTCCATCACGCCCCTCGATCATGCCATGGTGCGAGGGGTTCGGGCGGACGCCGGCCGGGGCTCATCGCAAGGCCGGTGATCTGCTGGAATACAAGCGCATGATCCTGCGTGGTATTTCGGATTGGCAACGCCACCAGGCGACCGAGCTGTACTGGGAAGCGTTTGGGTGGAAACTGCAGCCGGCGCTCAGACCGGCCGAGCGCGGAATCGCGTGGCTCGAAAGCACGTTGGTCTGCGACCGGGCGCTCGTTGCGGTTGACGGTGACGAACTGGTCGGCCTGGTCGGGTTCCAGCTGGACGGCCACGCACTCGTAGAGCTCCGGGCGCGCGATCTCCTGCGCGAGTTCGGTGTCTTCGGCGGCACCTGGCGCTCGCTGCTGCTCGCGCTCCTCGACCGGAAACCCCGACCCGGTGAGCTGCTCATGGATGGGATCGCCGTGCATCCCGGCTCGCGCGGGCGCGGGTTCGGCACCGAACTGCTGAACGCCGTGATCGCGTTGGCACACGATCGGGGGCTCGAACGGGTCAGGCTCGACGTGGTCGACACCAATCCGGCGGCGCAGCCGTTGTACGAACGGGTGGGGTTCGTGGCCACCCGTAGGACAAAGACGCCCTCGCCGGAACGCTGTCGATGGTCGTCGGCGAGCCGCCCGAGCGACACGACGTGCCGACGGGCGGCCTCATCCAGATCGAGCCAGGAACGCCGCTCCAGACGGTGAACCACGGTGACGTCGACCTCGTTGTCTACGCCCACGGCGCCCCGCCCGATCACGGCGCCGACGTGCTCGACGCGGCTTTCTAGCTCGATGCGCCTAGTGCGGCACTACCGCAATCACCATGGAGTGGGATGTCCCGCAACGATCATTTTGGGCCCGCCGTTGCGGGACACCCCACGAGCTCGATCTCGGCCGGCAGTTCCTTGCGTTCGTCGGCCGGCTCGAGTTCGCCGCGCGCGCGTGCAGCGAAGTAGACGTACGCCGTGACGAGAGCGACGCGGGCCCGGTCGTGCCAAGCGCCGCGATGGCCACCGCTGTCGAGACGATCAGGGCGGCGCGGGAGCGTCGGCCATTGGAATGGTTCTCTGTTGGATGCATAAGGTCAGTCAAGCGGGGGGCACCTGTGCCCCCGCTGTGACTCAGCTGAGTTCCGTCCCTGAGTCGCGCCGTCAGCTTTCGCCGGCGGGTTCCGGCGCCGGCGCGGCGGAAGTCGGAGCCGGCTCGCGGTCGTGCGGCGGCTCGATCGTGATGTTCGGGAGCACCCGGTCGAGCCAGCGCGGAATGTACCACGACTTCTCACCCATCAGCGTGAGGAACGCCGGGACGAGCGTCATGCGCACGACGAGCGCATCGGTGAGGAGCGCCACCGCAAGGAGCAGGCCGAACTCCTTCGGCACACGATCCGCGCTGAGGATGAACGCCGCGAACACGGTGCCCATGATCAACGCCGCAGCGACGACAACACGGCCGATCGCCGAAATGCCGTGCTCGACGGCGGCCCGCGTATCGAGGCCGTGGACGTGCTCCTCGCGGATCCGACTCATGATGAAGACCATGTAGTCCATCGAGAGCCCGAACAGGATCGCGAAGGCGATCGGTGGCACGAATGTCTCGATCGGCCCCGTCTTGTCGAGACCGGTGAGGCCGAGGAGATGGCCCTGCTGGACGACGAGTCCGAGCACGCCGAAGCCGATGAAGGCGGAGAGGAGCGTCGTGATCGCGGCCGTCGCCGAGATGACGATCGACCGGAACGCCATCGCGAGCACGATGAAGGTGACGCCGATGATGAAGAGGAGGAAGATCGGCATTCGACTGATGATCTGATCCGCGATGTCCTTGAAGGCCGCGGTCTGCCCGGAGACGTAGGCAACGGCGTCGCCACCGGCGACCGCTGTGGGAACAACGTCCCCTCGAAGGTGGCCGACGAGCGCGTCTGTCGCCTCGTCCTGTGGCGCGGAGTCAGGAGTCACGAACACGATCGCAACAGTGCCCGGGTCGTTGAATTGCGGCTTGTCGACCGAGGCAACGCCGTCGAGGCCCCTGACACCGTCGTAGATGCGGGTCGCCGCCTCCTTGTCTCCGTTCACGTCGACGACAATCGGGATCGGCCCGTTGAAGCCGGCGCCGAAGCCTTCGGCCAGCAGGTCGTACGCTCGCCGGCTCGTCTGCGCGAGCGGCTGCGTCCCCTGGTCGGCAGCGCCGAGGCGCACGAGAGCGGAGGTCCCGGCGAGGATGAAACCGGCTATCAGCAAGACGGGGAAGACGATCTTTGCGTGGGCCGTGACAAACCTTCCCCAGCGGGCGACTGGCGTCCGGTCGCGCGCTTCTTCCGAGTCGTCGACCGCGCGGATGAACGGGATCTTGAGTCGATCGACCTTGTGCCCGAGGAGCGACAGAACCGCGATCAGAAGCGAGTTCGCGATGAGGACGGTGGTGAGCACGCCAAGCGCGCTCCCGATCCCGAGCTTCGTGACAAAGTCGAGACCGATAAGCGCGAGGCCCGCGACCGAGATCGCGACTGTGGCCCCGGCGAAGATCACCGCACGACCGGCAGACGCGCCCGCCTCAGCGGCCGCGTCCTGCTTCGAAAGCCCATCGTGGAGGAGCTGTCTGAAGCGGGTAACGATGAACAACGAGTAGTCGATCCCGACCCCGAGCCCGATCATCGAGACGAGAATCGGCGTAATCGTGTTGATCTTCGTGAACCCGGCGAGGATGAAGAGCAGCAGGAATGCGGTCATGAGCGCGACGATCGCAAGCGCGATCGGAATGAGCATCGCGACGAAGGTGCGGAAGACGAAGAGCAGCACGATGATCGCCGCGAGCAGGCCGAGCCCCTCCGAGGGGCCTTGCTCGACGGGCGGAAACTCGGCGTCGCCGTTGAACTCGACCGTCACCCCGGCAGGCTCGACCGTCTCGCGGACGGTGTCCTGGACAGCGACGACGGCGTCGCGATCCTTCGCCTCGACCACCTGGTCGAA
The DNA here is from genome assembly GCA_026785685.1 of Thermoleophilia bacterium. Classification (GTDB taxonomy): domain Bacteria; phylum Actinomycetota; class Thermoleophilia; order Gaiellales; family Gaiellaceae; genus Gaiella. The sequence goes on along the minus strand of JAJAZN010000105.1, from coordinate 1,992 downwards.
CTGCGCCTGCGCGTAGGCGATGCGCCCGTTGTCCGAGAACGTCGCGTCGTCGAACGGATCGGCAACCTCCGTCAGGCCCACCGTCTCCTCGGAAGGCTTGAACTCGGACGACTCGAGCCGCGTGATCGCCTTCGCGATCGCGGCCTTGCGCGCAGGCGTGTCGAGGCGCTCACCCTCCGGTGCAGCGAAGACGAGGTTGAGGACTCCGCCTTGCTCCGATGCGAACTCGGCCTTGAGGAGATCGGTCGCCCTCTGCGTGTCCGATCCGGGGATCGTGAACTCGTCCTCGAGCGCGCCACCGACGGTGGCGACGAGCGCGATCAGCACCGCGATGATCCCGAGCCAGCTGAAGACGACGCGCCAGGGGTGCGTGGCAAAGGCGCGCATCCAGCCTGCGAGTGCGCCGGTTGCAACGCGCTCGTGCGACGCCACGTGCTCGTCGGTTCCGTTCCTGTCCTGCTGCGTCATGTCGTTTCGTCCACCTGTCGCTCCGATGTCCCGCGCAACGCTACCGGCTCCGCCCAGCGCCACGGGTACTGGAAACCACACTCTTCGGGCCCTCCCGGCCCGGATAGGGTCGTACGATGCCGCATCAGAACAGAGTCACCCCTTTCAGCGAACTCGTCGCCGATCCCGCTCGCGGCCTTGTCTACGGCAATCGCGGCTGCCTCCACGACGCGGAGGGTGTGATCAAGCGACGCTACGGCGTACGGCGTTGGATCTCCTGTCGGCTCGAGTTTCGTGGCTGGCAACGGGGGGCGTTCTTGCAGCCGGGGAAGTTCACCGAGCTCTTCTTTCTCGACGAGGCGACGGCGTTCGCCGCAGGGCACCGTCCGTGCGCTCTTTGCCGCAATGAGGACTACCGGAAGTTTGTGACGATGTGGCACGAACTCCATCCCGGCGACGAGGCGGGTGCCGATCCGTTGGATGCCCGATTGCACGAGGAGCGCGTTACTTCTGGTGTCTCCGGAGGGCACGCTCAGCGGCGCTTCGAGGCGCCGTTCGAGACGCTGCCGGACGGAACGTTCGTCGTTCTTGCTGAGGCCGCATTCCTCGTCTACGGCGACCTGTTGCTGCGGTGGACAGCGGCCGGATACGACGAGGCGCGTGCGCGGCCGGATGGACCGGCGACGGTTCTCACGCCGGCGTCGCTCGTGGAGGTGCTGCGCAGGGGATGGGACGGGGTCGTGCCGCTGCTGCATCCCTCTGCTGCAACACACGCGGCTGGCTGAAGCCGGCCGGGTGTCGGCGGCATGGAGGCACGATGGTACCGTGGTTCGCAGGAGTCCGATCTACCCGAGCAAGGAGCCCTGCATGCACGCTCGACTCGTCAAGCCGCTGCGCAACCTGGTCGTCTTGCTCTCATCGTTCTCCCTGCTCGCTGTCGGCTGAACGGTCGCACGCGCCCCCGGGAGGGGCGCCAATGATGCGGTCGTTGCCGGAGAGGCGTGCCGCCGTCGGCGGCCGGGGTTGCCACGCTCGGGCCGTCCCGGCGGCTGAGGTCGCCTCGGCCGACCGTCAGTCGAACATGATGACGCTGCGAATGCCGTCCTGATGGTGCATCAACTCGAAGCCGTGGTTGACCTCGTCAAGCGTGATCCGGTGGGAGAGGAGTGACTCGACGTCGATCTCGCCGGCGAGCCACCTGTCGACGAGGAGCGGGACCTGGGTCCGTCCTTTCACGCCTCCAAACGACGATCCGGTGACCCGTCTACCCGTTATTAGGAAGCGTGGCACGACCTCGAGCACCTCGCCTTTACCGGCGACGCCACACATCGTGGCAAGCCCCCAGGCCTCCCGCGCCGACTCGACGGCCTCGCGCATCACCGAGACGAGGCCGGTCGCCTCGAAGGTGTAGTCGGCGCCGAAGCCGCCGGTCTCCGCCTTGATCCAGTCGACGGTGTCCTCGGCCGCGACGCGCGTCTCAGTGGCACCGTGGTGGCGCGCCTGCGCAAGTCGATCCTCGGAGAGGTCGATTGCGATGACCCGCTC
>JAJAZN010000104.1 GCA_026785685.1 Thermoleophilia bacterium | reverse complement strand
GGGGCCACCCGGGGCCCCCGGGGCCGCCGCGCCCGGGGGGCCCCGCCCGCGGGCGGGGGGCCGGGGTGGGGGCGGCGGGCCCCCGCGGGGGGGGGGGGGACACCGGTGTCCGCGCCATCGAGCCCGAAGTACACCTTCGACGGATTCGTGATCGGCTCGTCGAATCGCTTCGCCCACGCCGCTGCGCTCGCCGTTGCCGAAGCGCCCGCTCAGGCGTACAACCCGCTCTTCATCTACGGCGGCACGGGGCTCGGAAAGACGCACCTCCTGCAGGCGATCGGCCAGTACGTCAGCGAGCACACAAAGGGCTCGACGACGAGGTACGTGACGAGCGAGACCTTCATGAATGACTTCATCAACTCGCTCCGGGACAAGCGCATCGAGGGGTTCAAGCAGCGCTACCGCACCTACGACGTCCTTCTCGTCGACGACATCCAGTTCTTCGAGGGCAAGGAGCGGATCCAGGAGGAGTTCTTCCACACGTTCAACTCGTTGTACGAGGCCGGCCGGCAGATCGTCATCTCATCCGACAGACCGCCCAAGGAGATCGCGACGTTGGAGGAACGCCTTCGGTCGCGGTTCGAGTGGGGTCTGATCACGGACATTCAGCCGCCCGACCTCGAGACGCGCATCGCGATCCTCCGCAAGAAGGTGACGACGGACCGAATCGAGATCGCCGACCTCGAGGTGATCACGTTCATCGCCAGTCGCGTCTCGACGAACATTCGGGAGCTCGAGGGAGCACTCACACGGGTCGTGGCGTTCTCATCCCTCACGGGGCGAGAGCTCACGGTCGAGCTCGCCGAACAGGTCCTGCGGGATCTGTTCCCGGACGGAGATGCAATCCCGGCTGTCACGATCACGCGGATCCAGGAGGCGGTCTCCGATCGTTTCGGGCTCTCCGTGATCGAGCTGTGCAGCCAGCGCCGCTCGCAGGCTGTCGCCTACCCGAGGCAGGTCGCGATGTACCTCTCCCGGGAGCTCACCGATGCGTCGCTGCCCAAGATTGGCAAGGAGTTCGGCGGCCGCGACCACACCACCGTTATCCACGCCACGACAAAGATCACCCGCCTGATTTCTGAGGATAGATCTGTGTATAACCTCGTCCAGGACCTCACAGCCCGGATCAAGCAGACCCGGTGATCTGTGGGACCCGCACCGAGCGCACCCTGTCCCTGTGGGACCCGTCGATGTTCTCCCCTGGTGGACCCACAGCCGGAACCGGGATCGCAGCGCCGTTTTGGGCCGTCCTCCCCGTCATTCACACTCCTATGTACTACTACAAGAGGTTCTTTAAATGATTAGTGAAGTAGACGTAACGGTCGGTTCTGGCCTCAAGGTCACCTGCGACCGGGATCAACTCGTCGCGACCCTCGCCACGGTTTCGCGTGTCGTCTCGTCCCGTGGATCCGTGCAGGTTCTCTCTGGCGTACTGCTGCGCCCCGATGGCGACAGGCTCGAGCTCGCTGCCACGGACATGGAACTCTCGCTGCGCACAACCCTCGCCGCGCAGGTTGAAGGTGACAGCGCCGTCGTTGTGCCCGGGAAGCTCTTGGTCGATCTGGCGCGCCTCCTCCCGGACCCCGAGGTGACGATCGAGTATCGGCCGGAGGAAGGCGTCGCGCGCATCTCGAGCGGGAGCTACTCATCCAAGCTCAACGTCTTTGCCGCAGAGGATTTCCCGCGGCTTCCCGTGATCGAGCCGTCGCGCCACACGATCGCGACACCGTCGCTGCTCGAGACGGTCGAGCGCGTTGCCCGATCGGCCTCGAAGGACGAGTCCCGCCCGGTTCTGACGGGGATCCAGGTTCGGTTCGAAGGCAAGAAGCTCTTCATGGCCGCGACCGATTCCTACAGGCTCTCTTTCAAGGAGACCGAGCTCGAGACGGAAGGGCCAGAGCTCGAGGCGATCATTCCGGCCCGCGCCCTTGCTGAGCTTTCCCGGATCGCAGCGGGAACCGAGACCGTCGAACTCGGAGTCAACGAGAACACCGTTGTGTTCGGAACGGGCGATACGTGGCTGACGACGCGACGCATCGACGGCCAGTTCCCCGACGTCAGTCGGCTGTTGCCCGAGTCGTTCGAGATCGAGGTCGATCTCCCGCGTGCAGAGCTTCGCGACGTGGTTCGTCGCGCCGCCGTGATGGCGCTGCGCAACGCTCCGCTTCGCCTCCGCTTCGCCGAGGGCGAGCTGACCATCTCGGCCCAGAGCCAGGACGTTGGGGAGACGCGCGAGTCACTGCCGGCTGCGTATACGGGCGAACCGCTCGAGATCGGATTCAACGCAGAGTTTCTCGCCGAGGGTGTCGAGTCGGTGCGCGGCGACACTGTCCGCATGAAGCTGATCAACCCCCTGCGCGCCGGCCTGATCACCTCTGCGGACGATTCGTTCTGGTACCTGATCATGCCGATCAGGCTCGCAGGCTGATCGTCGCCTCGGTCACGCTCCACGACTTCCGGTCGTATGCCCGGCTCGAATTGTCCCTCGAGCCGGGCCTCGTCCTCGTCACCGGCGCGAACGGCGCCGGCAAGACGAATCTGCTCGAGTCGCTGCATGTCGGCACCCAGGGGTTCTCGCCCCGCTCTCGCTCCGATACGCAACTCATCCGCCAGGGCACGCAGGCCGCAAGGATCGAGCTCACCGGCAGCCGCGGCCCGACCCCGGTCGTCGTCGGCGTGAACCTCAGCGCCAGCGCGCCCAGACGGGCGACCCTCGCCGGCGCGACGCTGCGGTCGGCTGAGCAGCTCCGTTCAGAGCTCGCGACCCTGGTCTTCACGCCTGATCGGCTCGTCATCGTGAAGGGTGGGCCGGCAGCCCGTCGCGCCTATATCGACCGCTCGCTCGCGCGTCTTTACCCGGCGCGCGCCCACATCGCTATCGACTACGCAACCGCGGTCGGGCAACGCAACGCCGCACTTCGGCGGGTTGCCCTCGGTCTCTCTGATCGCGACGTGCTGGCGCCGTGGACGGCGCAGGTCGCCGATCTCGGGGCGACGTTGACCGCCTCCCGGCGAGATGTGATCGAGCTCCTCCAACCCGGATTTGCCGAGCGCGCTGCAGAGCTCGGCGTCGAACGCGCCTCGCTCGGCTACGACGCAGAACTGCTAACGATCGCCACCCTCGAGGCTCGGGTGGACAGGGACATCGAACGCGGCACGACGGGGGCCGGCCCTCACCTCGACGAGATCGCCGTCAGCTCCGGCGACCGCGACCTGCGCACGTTCGGCTCGCAGGGCGAGCAGCGCCTTGCGGTACTCGCTCTCCTTCTCTCCGAGGCGGAGCTGATCACGGCCCGACGGCGAGTCCCGCCGTTGTTGCTGCTCGATGACGCACTCTCGGAACTCGACGAGCGTCGCCGCCGCATCCTGAGCGAACGCATCGGCGCCGTAGGACAGACGATCGTGACTGCGACCGGCGCCGAGTCGCTCCCGCTCGCGCCAGCGCAGCTCCTGCGCGTTACCCCAGGCCGGGTCGAGACGGACTGATGGAGCGTCTCGAAGGATCGTTGCGCGGAGCGCTCAAGGGTGCCGGCGTCCCGGATGCCGGTGCGCTCGCCGATGTCGTCCGCGTGTGGCCCGAGGCGGTCGGGGACGCCATCGCACGAGCGGCCTGGCCGCAGCGGATCGGGCGGGATGGAACGCTTGTCGTCGCAGCGACCTCGTCGAGCTGGGCCTTCGAGCTCGGACTGCTCGCGACGGAGATCCTCGCCAAGCTCTCGACGGCGGTGGGGGAGGGCGCCCCGACGGCGATCAAGTTCAGCCCGGGTCCCGTCCCTTCGCCTCCCGCTCCGGTAGGTGGAGCGGCTGCCGCCACGCCACCGCAGGTCGACGACGCGACGCGCGTGCTCGCTGCCGAGTTGACCCGCGGGATGACGGACGAAGAGCTCCGGGCAACGATCGCGCGAGCCGCCGCGGCGAGCCTTGCAAGGGATGCCGCCGACCGCCGTTTCTGATAAACTATGACGATCCATAAAAAGCCCTATTTGCAGGGCTTTTCTGCGTAGTAAAGGGGATATCACCCGCGTGACCGAGACGGATTACACTGCAAAGGACATCACGGTCCTGGAGGGCCTCGAGCCGGTACGGCTCCGCCCCGGGATGTACATCGGATCGACCGGTCCGAGAGGCCTCCATCACCTCGTCTACGAGGTCGTCGACAACGCCGTCGACGAGGCGCTCGCTGGCCAAAACGATTCCGTCGATGTCACCATTCACCCCGACGACTCGATCACGGTTGTCGACGCGGGCCGCGGAATCCCGGTCGACATGATCGAGGAGCAGGGTCTCCCGGCGCTCACCGTCGTGCTCACGAAGCTCCACGCGGGCGGCAAGTTCGGTGGCGAGGGCTACAAGGTCTCCGGCGGCCTACACGGCGTCGGCGTCTCGGTCGTCAACGCCCTCTCCGAGTGGCTCATTGCCGAGGTGCGGCGCGACGGAACCCTCTATCGACAGGAGTTCGCCCGCGGTGTTCCGCAGGGCGATATGGAGGTTGTCGGCCCGGCGGATGGCACCGGAACGACGATCTCGTTCTTCCCCGACCGCGAGATCTTCGAGGAGACAAACTTCTCGGCGTCCACGCTCGCGCAGAGGCTTCGCGAAACGGCATTCCTCACGCGCGGCCTCAGAATCGTGCTTCGTGACGAGCGACCGGCCGGCACGACCCAGGAGTTCCACTACGAGGGAGGCATCCGCGACTTCGTCTCGTACGTCAACGAGTCGAAGGAAACGGTTCACAAGCACGTGATCTACTTCGAGGGTGAGACGGAGCAGGGCGCTGTCGAGGTCGCAATGCAGTGGAACACGTCGTACGTCGAGTCGGTGTTCTCGTTCGCGAACAACATCAACACGACCGAGGGCGGCACGCACCTTTCGGGCTTCAAGGCGGCCCTGACCGGCACGCTCAACAAGTACGCGCGCGACAAGGGGCTCCTGAAGGAGAAGGAGGACAACCTCGAGGGCGAGGACGTGCGCGAGGGTCTCGCCGCGGTGATCTCCGTCAAGCTTCGCGACCCGCAGTTCGAGGGCCAGACGAAGACGAAGCTCGGCAATCCCGGCGTCAAGGGCCTCGTCGAGCAGACCGTGAACCAGGGACTCGCCGAGTTCTTCGAGGAGAACCCCGCAGAGGCGCGCCAGATCATCACGAAAGCGCTCTCGGCATCGCGCGCGCGGCAAGCGGCCAAGAAAGCACGCGAGCTCACGCGGCGCAAGAGCGCTCTCGAGAACTCGTCTCTCCCGGGCAAGCTCGCCGACTGCTCTCTCAAGGACGCCGACCTGTGCGAGCTCTACATCGTCGAGGGCGACAGCGCCGGCGGCTCGGCCAAGCAGGCGCGCGACCGCACCTACCAGGCGATCCTGCCGCTGCGTGGGAAGATCATCAACAGCGAGAAGAACCGGATCAACAAGGTGCTCTCGAACACCGAGATCCAGGCGATGATCACCGCGATTGGCACCGGCTTTGGCGACGAGTTCACGATCGAGAACATCCGCTACGGTCGGATCATCGTGATGACGGACGCCGACGTCGACGGCGCCCACATCCGCACCCTGATCCTGACGTTCATCTATCGCACGATGCGGGAGCTCGTCGATCGCGGTCACATCTACATCGCTGTGCCGCCCCTCTACCACGTGAAACTCGGAAACCAGGAGCACTACTTCGAGAAGGACAGCCAGCTCGAGGAGCTCCTCGTCCGCGAGCGGGTGAAGGACATCACGATCACCTCGCGCGGCGGCGAGGACGTCTCCCTCACCGAGGCGCGCTACCAACGCTTCGCCCGGGCTCTGTCCGACCTCGAGGCGTGGCAGGCGAAGCTCGAGAGCGAGTATCCGATGGCGGCGCACTTCGTGATCGAGCATCGGCTCGTCGAGACGGGTGCGCTCAACGCGGAGGACGCGGAGACGGCGATCGAGGCGATCCCGGACAACGGCTACCAACTCTCCGTGACCGAACGGCTGGAAGACAGGCTCAGCGTCAAGATCATCGAGACCGAGACGAGCGCCGCGACCCATCTCGATCTCCCGGCCGGCCTCTTCGGCTCGCCGTCGTACGCGAGCCTCAAGCGTGCGTACGAGAAACTTGCCGAGATCGTCGGGCTGCCGGGATTCGAGCTGACGTACGGAAAGAAGTCCGCCATCGCCGACAACTACCACGATCTCCGTCAGGCCGCGCTCGACCTCGCCAAGGAAGGGATGACGATCAGCCGCTTCAAGGGCCTTGGCGAGATGAATCCCGAGCAGCTCTGGGAGACCACCATGGATCCCGCCCGCCGGATGCTCCTCAAGGTCGAGGTCGACGACGCGGCCGCCGCCGATCAGGTCTTCTCGATGCTGATGGGCGACCAGGTCGAGCCCCGCCGGGTCTTCATCGAACAGAACGCAAAGGATGTGAAGTTCCTCGATGTTTGACTTCGTCAAACGATATATGGGGTATTCGAGGCGTACTCGGATCTCCGCCAACGCCGTGGGCCTCTTTCGAGGGCCGATCGCGGACGAACACAAGACGCCCCGAACGCACTATCTAGGAATGTCCCCTAGGGGGAAATTCTTTGAGTGATGCAATCGAGCCTCTCGGCGCCGGTCGGGTCGAACCGCGCGAGCTCGAGCTCGAGATGCGCACGAGCTTCCTCGACTACGCAATGTCCGTCATCGTCAGCCGCGCGCTGCCCGATGTGCGGGACGGCCTGAAGCCCGTCCACCGTCGCGTCCTCTGGGGCATGCACGACGCCGGCGTCCAGCCGAACCGGCCCTACAAGAAGTCCGCCTCGATCGTCGGCGACGTCATGGGTCGCTATCACCCGCACGGCGACCAGGCGATCTACGACACGCTCGTCCGGATGGCGCAGCCGTTCTCGTTGCGCTACCCGCTCGTCGACGGCCAGGGTAACTTCGGCTCGCTCGACGACGACCCCCCGGCCGCGATGCGCTACACGGAGTGCCGGCTCACGCGCCTCGCTACGGAGATGTTGCGCGACATCGACATGGATACCGTCGATTTCGGGCCGAACTACGACGAGTCACGGAAGGAGCCGCTGGCCATGCCGGCGCGCTTCCCGAACCTGCTCGTCAACGGGTCGTCCGGGATTGCCGTTGGCATGGCGACCAACATGCCGCCGCACAATCTCGGTGAGGCGATCGATGCCGTCGTGCAGCTGATCGACAAGCCCGAGGCGAACGTCGAGGACCTGATGAAGCACCTTCGCGGCCCGGACTTTCCGACGGGCGCGATCATCGTTGGTCGCACCGGGATCCGCGACGCCTATCGCACCGGCCGGGGCCGCATCATCATGCGCGCACGAGCCCACATCGAGGAGTTGCGCGGCGGCAGGAGCGCGATCATCGTCACCGAGTTGCCCTACGGCGTGAAGAAGGGCGGCGACAGTGGCGTGATCAAGAAGATCGCCGACCTCGTCCACGAGAAGGTTATCACCGAGGTCTCCGATCTCGCCGACCATTCCGATCGCTCGGGGATGCGGATCCAGATCGAGCTCAAGCGCGACGCGATCCCGCAGGTTGCCCTGAACAAGCTCTTCAAGCACACCGCGCTCCAGTCGACGTTCGGCTACAACGCCGTCGCGCTCGCCGATGGCGTACCACGCGTGATGTCGTTGCTCGAGATCGTCCGACACTACCTCGACTTCCAGCGCGAGGTCGTCATCCGACGCTCCAAGTTCGAGTTGCGTCAGAACGAGAAGCGCGCGCACGTCCTCAAGGGCTACCTGATCGCGCTCGACAACCTCGACGCCGTGATCGCGTTGATCCGCGGCTCGGACGATACCGATGCAGCCCGCACCGGCCTGATGCGCGATTTCGGTCTCTCGGAGATCCAGGCACAGGCGATCCTCGATCTCCGGCTCGCGCGACTGACCGGCCTCGCCCGCAAGGAAATCGAGGCCGAATACGCCGAGCTGCAGGAGCGCATCGCGGAGCTTCGCGCAATTCTGGGCGATCCCGCCCGCATCGACGCTCTCATCCGTGAGGAGCTCCTCGATGTCAAGCAGGCCTACGGCCGAACCGACGAGCGTCGCACGGAGATCGTGATGGGAGAGGACTCGCTCGAGCTCGAGGACATGATCGCCGAGGAAGACATGGTCATTGCGATCACGCGATCCGGCTACATCAAGCGGCTCCCGGTCACCACCTACCGCGAGCAGCGCCGCGGCGGCATCGGCGTCATGGGCATGGACATGAAGGAAGAGGACTACATCGAGCACCTCTTCGTCGCCTCGACCCACGACTTCATCCTGTTCTTCACGAGCGTCGGTAAGGTCTATCGGCTCAAGGTGCACGAGCTTCCGCTCGGCTCCCGCCAGTCGAAGGGCCGCGCGATCGTCAACCTCCTGCCGTTCCGTCAGGACGAGCTCGTCCGCGCCGTGATCGCGACGCGTGATTACAAGGAATCGAAGTTCCTCGTCTTCGCCACGAAGAAGGGTGTGATCAAGAAGACGGCTTTCCTCGAGTACAACACGCCGCTGAAGGCAGACGGGATCATCGCGCTGAAGATGCGCGAGAACGACGAGCTGATCGGCGTCCGCCTCTCCGATGGAGACAACGACATCCTCATGGTCTCCCGGATGGGCCAGGCCGTGCGCTTCCACGAGAGCGATGTGCGCCCCATGGGTCGGCCCGCTTCGGGTGTCGCGGGTATGAAGCTCCGCGGGGAGGACGAGGTGATCGAGGTCGATATCGCTTCCGACGACGCCGACCTGTTGGTGGTCACCGAAAACGGTTGGGGCAAGCGCACTCGCGTCTCGGAGTACCCGGTCAAGGGCCGCGGCACGATGGGAGTCAAGACGGCCCAACTCGTCGAGGGCAAGGGCAGGCTCGCGGGCGCGCGCATCGTGCGGGAGGGCTACCAGGTGATGCTGATCTCCGACGCCGGCACCGTGATCCGGATGGCCGTCGACGGGATCAAGCGCTCGGGTCGCGCGACGCAGGGCGTGATCGTGACCCGCCTTCGGGACGGCGAGCACGTCTCGACGCTCGCGCCGGTCGTCGGGTCGGACGACGACGAGACCGAGCCCGTCAAGCTCACCTCAGACGCTCCCGCGGGGGCCGCGAGGGACAAGCTCGATGGAGACCTGTCACCCGCCGACCTCGACGCTCAGGCGGACGATGACCCGGACGACCCAAACGACGTGGACGAAGACGCGTAGGGCGACGCCGGCCGCTTAAAGGGCCCGGCGTCCTTCCCTACGGCTGCGCGCGTAGTCGCTATCAGCGACGGTCCCGGCGTTATTCGCCTCGGGGCAGCTCGAGCGTGGCGGCGCCGCCTGGATTCCGCGGACGCGGGTTGCGCGGCTCACGCACCCCCGCCCCGGGCTCGTCCTCGTCGGGCCACGGAGCCCGGTCGAGAGGACGCCGCCGCAGTTCAAGAGAGCGGAGGACGCGATCGGCGAGCCCCCGGATCCTACCGCGCCTCACGGTTTCCCGCCGTCACTTCCGGTGAGCTTCGAGAGGGCCGTGAGCAGGTCGATCGGGATCGGGAAGACGATCGTCGAGTTGTTGTTCGACCCGATCTCGAGCAGCGTCTGCAGGTAGCGAAGCTGCACGGTAATCGGCTCCTGCGCCATCACGGCGGCAGCATCCTTCAACCGCTCAGATGCCTGGAACTCGCCCTCGGCAGAGATCACCTTGGCGCGGCGCTCACGCTCGGCCTCGGCCTGGCGCGCCATCGCGCGCTGCATGTCGCTCGGGATCTCGACGTCCTTGACCTCGACCACGGAGACCTTGATGCCCCAGGGCGAGGTGGCGTCGTCGATGATTGTCTGCAGCTTGCTGTTGATCTTGTCGCGCTCCGAGAGGAGCTCATCGAGGACATGCTGACCGAGTACCGACCGCAGCGTCGTCTGCGCAATCTGGGACGTCGCGTTCATGTAGTTCTCGACCTGCACGATCGCCGCCTTCGGCTCGACGATCCTGAAGTACGCGACGGCGTTCACGCGCACGGGAGCGTTGTCCTTCGTGATCACTTCCTGCGGCGGCACGTTCAGGGTCACCGTGCGCAGCTCGACCTTCTCCATCTTGTCCACGAACGGGATCAGGAGGAAGAGCCCCGGCCCCTTCGGCTCGGGGAGAAGCCGGCCGAGTCGGAAGATGACGCCTCGCTCGTACTCCCGCGCGATCTTCACGGTGGCCGAGAGCACGATCAGCAGCAGCACGGCGACGATGGCGCCAACAATCAGAGCGATATTCACGAGATGTCCCTTCGGTGAGCGGAGACTGCAACTGGGAGCAATCCGGGTGAAACCGGGCTGCGAACAGGAAGTTCCCGCAAATGCGGTGGTCCTACGACAGTAAGGATTCTATCAGGGTCGCGCCGAATTCCTTGTGGAGGGCTGCCTTCTCAGTCACCCTGGACCTGCCGTGAAGCTTCTCGCCGCCGCCATCACCGTCGCTGCATCGCTCGCGCTCCCGACCGTTGCGTCGGCGAGCCTCACCTCGATCTCGTACCGCGCGATTCCCGTCGCGGGCGCCGGGACGCCCGTCATCACCGCGAAGCGGTTCGATCTCGTCGGTTTACGCTGGCGCGGCCCGGGCTCCGTGCGGTTCAGGGTTCGCGCCGTCGACGGGACGTGGGGTCGCTGGCTCGACGGCATCACCGAGGGGGACGATCAGCCAGATTTCGGCACCCGCGAGGACACCAGGTCGGGCGGCTGGCGACTCGGGAATCCGACCTGGGTGGGTCCGGCAACCGCGATCCGCACGAGGATCACGGGTCGGGTCACGGCTCTCCGAGCCACGTTTGTCCGCAGCCCGGAGCAGAGGATCCCACTGCGGGCGCTCACGGTCGCCGGCGCACCCGCCATCGTGCCGCGGAGCGCCTGGGGGGCAGACGAAACGATCCGACGCGGTACCCCCGACTACGCGCCAAGCGTTCGCTTCGCGATCGTCCACCACACGGCGGGTCCGAACGACTATTCGCCGTCGCAGGCCGCGGCGATCATGCGCGGCATCCAGACGTATCACGTCAAGTCGAACGGCTGGAACGACATCGGATACAACTTTCTCGTCGATCGGTACGGCACCATCTACGAAGGGCGGTACGGCGGAATCGACCGGAACGTGATCGGCGCCCACGCGCGCGGCTTCAACACGGGCGCCGTCGGCGTCGCGGTGATCGGCACGTTCGGTACGACGGCAGTCCCCGATGCGGCTTCGAGGTCGCTCGAGAAGCTACTCGCATGGAGGCTCGACCTCGCGCACGTCGACCCCCAGAAGCCCGTCACCGTGATCTCGGGCGGGAGCGAGCGCTACCTACCGGGTGTCCCGGTCACGCTCCGTGCTGTGTCGGGGCACCGGGACAGCGGGCAGACGAGTTGCCCCGGCGACCTCCTCTATGCGCAACTCGGAAGCATTGCGAGCAAGACGCTCGCCCTGGGCCTTCCGAAAATCTTCGAACCCACGGTAACGGGCAACCTCGGTGGCACGGTGCGGTTTCGGGCGCGGATATCAGGCCCCGCACCCTGGCGTGTTGTCGTCGTCGACGCATTCGGGATCGAGCTCGGCTCGCAGACCGGACGAGGCCCCGTTGTGGACTGGACGTGGGATGCAGCGCTCATCGCCGGACAGGGAATCCGCTGGAGGATCGATGTCACCGGCGCAACATCCGCGAGCGGGATTTTCGGCAAGCCGACGACGGGCGGCCCGCTCGCGATCACCGACGTCGTGGCGGATCCGACGACGATCAGCCCGAACGGCGACGGTTTTGCCGATGCGACGACGATCACGTACACCGTGTCGGGTGTCACGACGGTTTCCGCGGCGCTGGTCGATTCGGCCGGCGATACCCTGGAGGGCGTCCTTCCGGCGACCCGTCAGACCGCGGGGCCGCACACGGTCGTGTTCGACGGTCTCGGGCAACCAGACGGCGTCTATAGGGTCGCCTTTACGGCCACTGACTCGCGTGGCGCGGTCGCAACGGCTGACGTCGAGCTCGTCATCACCCGCACCCTCGGGTTGCCGTCGCTGTCGCCCGCGGTCTTCACGCCGAACGGCGACGGGAGAGGCGACGAGCTCCGGGTGGGGTTCGTGCTGTCGGCCCCTGCAACGATCCGAGTGCGCGTCCTTCGTGAGGGCAAGTGGGTCGCGACGCTCGCCAACACGCTCTTTGCTCCCGGAAAGCAGACGGTCACCTGGGACGGGACGAAACGGGTCGGCGTCTCCCCGGATGGGCCCTACGAAGCGGTGATCGATGCGACGGACGGCGTTGGCACCGGGACGGTCGCGTTGCCGTTCCTTCGTGACGCAAACGCGCCGAAGCTGCGACTCGCGCTGAAGCCGGCTCGCCTGTGGGTCTCGGAGGCCGCCACTGTGACGGTGCGCGTGAACGGAGCAGCTCGCCGGCTCGAGGTTGCGGCCCCGGGCTACGCGGCGCTCGCCGGAGTCAAGCGCGTTCGCTCGCTCGTCGCGGTCGCTCGTGATGCTGCCGGGAACCGCAGCACCATCCTTCGCTACCCGTAGAGGCTCGATCGATGCCGTCCTCGAGCCGGAACGCCCATCTGGAGCAGTAGACTCGCGTGGTGCAACCGCCTCGACGTTCCCGCGGTCGGATCGGCGCTCCGCTTCGACCCGAGCCCCAACTCGGCTACGAACGACTCAGCGACCCGATTCTCGTCAGGCGCGCGAAGGACGGCGACGCTCGCGCGCTCGAAGCGCTGTGCGAGCGCCACGCGCCCCGCGTCGGGCGGCTCGCCCACCACGTTCTCGGCGACTCCGAGGACGCGCGTGACGCCGCCCAGGAAGCTCTAGCCAGGCTCTGCGTCAAGCTCGGTCAGTTCCGCGGCGAGGCCGCGTTCTCGACGTGGCTCCACCGTCTGACATTGAATGCGTGTCGGGACGTTGCGTTACGCCGGAACGCCAGGCGCCATGATCTCCTCGAAGACGACGTC
>JAJAZN010000103.1 GCA_026785685.1 Thermoleophilia bacterium | reverse complement strand
GATACGCTCTTCACTTGCGATCCCCCCACGTGGCCCGCGGGCGGGCCCCGTCAGGATCCGCGCGCAGCGCGGCAGCAAGCATGGCTGAGGGGGGATTGCGATACGCTCTTCACTCGCGATCCCCCCTCAGCCCTCCTCGCGGAAACGGCTCGCGAGAATCCCGAGCAGCGCGATAGCAGCCTGAGGGTCCTCCCTAAGCCCTTCGAGCAGTTCGGAGCGCCTCACGACGATGCACGTCGTATCGGTCTCGGCGGTGACCGTGGCCGTCCGCCCGGAGCCCGAGTCGAGCACCTCGATCTCGCCGATCAGGGCGCCGACTCCAAGGGTCAGCGAACGCCCAGGCCGCTCGACGCGGACGCTTCCCTCCACAACGAGCATCATCGTGTCGGACATCTCACCCCGCTCCATGAGCTTCTCGCCCTCGCCGTATTTCACCTCGCTGCCCCGGAGCAAGATCTGGTCGAGGAGCTCCGGCGGAAGGCGCGCGAAGAGCTCCGAGTCTCCGAGCATCCGCTCGTAGCGTCCACCGTGGAACAGCAGTGGCTCACCCTCACCGTAGCGGGCGTACTCGACGTGGCCGAGGAAGAGCGAGTGGTCACCACCCCAGTAGCTCCGAACCACGCGGGCAACGAGATGTGCCAGTGCGTCCTGGACGAGCGGCGTCTCCCGAATGACGACGAATTCCGGTTCGACGCCGTCCCTCGCAGAGCGCGCGTAGGTGTCCGAGAGTTCCCATTGCCTCTGGGCAAGCACGCTGACGCCGAACCGACTTCCCTCGTGCAACATGCCGCACAACCGGGTGCGGCGATCGAGCGAGATCAGCACGAGCGGTGGTCGCAGCGACACCGACATGAACGCGTTCGCGGTCATTCCATGCGCCTTCTCCCCGACCCGTGTCGTCAACACCGTGACGCCGGTGGCGAACATCCCGAGCGTGCGCCGGAACGCGATCGCCGGATCGCCTTCGAGATCACCGACGTCGATCTGCTCGGTGTCGGGGACGTCGTCGAAGGCGGAGTCGCCCAGACCCTCGAGCGCGCCCGGCGCGAACGCCCCGGGCAATGCGATGTCGAACTCCCGGGGCGGCGGCGTGTCGGCGCTCATACGCTGATTGTGACGACCGGCGGGACCCTGCGTCGCAGGACCCCGCCGATCGGAGCTTCGGGTATCGCCGCTAGGCGACGGGCGCGCCTGCCGACGCCGGGGTCGTCTCCGGCATCAACGGCGTGTCCTCGCGCCAGTGGATCTTCTCCTTGTCCTGGACAAGGCGGCGGAAGAAGAACAACAGGACGCCGATCAAGAGGACACCGACGCCGATCACCTTCTCCTTCGTTCCGCCGTAGCCGCCGGCAGCCGTCTGGAACCAGCCGAAGCCGACGATCGTCAGGATCAGACACCAGACCGCAAGAATGCCGGCGATCGGCGTCCAGATCGCACCCAGCTTGATCGGACGTGGCCAGTTGGGCCGGTCCCTGCGGAGCAGCACGAAGCCGGAGAGCGCGAACATGTGAGCCATCACGTACCCGAGGTTGCTCGCGGCCAACACGCCGAAGATGTTGCCGATGAAGAGGACGAAGCAGATGTTGATCACCATGTCCATCGTCATCGCCGTTCCCGGGACGCGGTACTTGTTGAGCTTCCCGAGTTGTCTGATCGTCATCCCGTCGCGCGCGATCCCAAACAGCGCACGACCCCCGTCTGCGGTGGCCGTGTTCATGGTGATCACGAAGCTGGCCACAAGACAGATAGCGAGGAGATCAGCAACCAGGCTCGAGCTCGTCCCGAGGATCGATTCCATTCCCGGGACGTAGGCGTAGCCCGCGACGTCCTCTGCACCGGCACCGCCCACGAAGGCGATCGGGAGCATGATGTAGACCACCATCGAGAACAGCGCCGCCGAGCGGAGCGCGAGCTTCGTGTCACGCACGGTGTCCTTGTACTCGGGAGCGAACGTCGCACAGACGTCGACGCCCCAGGCCGACCAACACATCAACCAGAGCCAGACGAGCGCAAGCTGGAGGCCGCCCCACGCAAGCCCGGAGTTGTTGAGGTTGTTCGTCAGGTTGGCGCTGTCGAAGCTTCCATTCAGGAACGGAAGGATCATCATCACGAAGAGCGGGATCATCAGGAGCACGCCCGCGATGTACCCGAACGTGACGCCGACACGAGTCCCGAAGACGTTGAAGAGCCAGACACCGAGGATGAGGCCGATGGCGATCGCCGCCGGAAGACCGAAGTCCGTGAGGCCGAACACGGAGAAGTAGCCTTCGGCTCCGAGGTAGCTCCCGCCGGGCTCGCCAGAGAACCACGTCGACTGAATGATCGAGCCGACGAAGAGCCCGTTCACGGAGAGGACGACCGACCAGCCGATCCAGTAGCCGAAGGTCGCGACCGGCCCGACGAGGGTCGTGTACTTGCGCCACGCCTCGTGCGCGTAGAGCGCGATGCCGCCGGACTTCTCGGGGAACATCGTGGCGAGCTCCGAGTAGATCGTGTTGATAAAGACGGCCACGATGGCAGAGATCCCCCACAGGAGAGCCGCGCCCCAGCCGCCGAGGTCGCCGACCGAGAATCCGAGCGAGGCGAGAAGGAAGCCCGGGTTCGCCAGAGCGATCACGAAGCCGTCGTACCAGCGAAGCGTCTTGAGGAGCTGCTGTTCCTGAACTACTGCAGTCGCCACTTCTACCTCCGTCGGGGATGCGGACGCGCGGCACAGTTCACCGCTTTGGATCGTGCGAACGTACCACGCTGCCCGGATGATTTCTAGGCGTGGAAGGTGAATTGCCACAGGCGGAAGACCTGAGGAACCGAGCTCGACTAGGATTCCGGTGTGCGTGAGCCCCTGATCACCCTGACCTGCGATTGCGGTACCACGGTTGAGATCGGGTACGGAAAGGTCTGGACGTGCGATTCATGCGGCAAGACGTGGGACACGAATCGGATCCCCGCATCCGAGTACGGGGCGCTCGTCGCCGCCGTTCGTCGCTACCGCCTGCTCGTACTCGGGCCGCCGGTCGTCATGGCGGCCGTCCTGATCCCACTCTCCGTTCTCAGCGGCCTCCAGTACGCGTTCCTGCTCTTCGTGCTCATCATGGGCTACGGGCTTCTTGCTGTTCCCCAGCTGCGTCGGCGATCGGCCGCGCAGATGCAGAAGTCGACGAAGAGCTGGAAGCTCCGACCGGAGTAGCAATGCTCGGAACCAGGCGCACCCGAACATCCGCGGACATCCCGGCCGTCTCGGGCAGTCGCCCGGTGATGCTCGTCACCTTCGACGTCCCGTTCGAGCCCGAAGCGATTGCGCTTGCGGTAGACGCCGCTGTCGAATCGGGCCAGCGCCTGATCGTGGTCAACCTCGCCGAGGTTCCCATCGGGCCGATCTCGCTCGCCATGAAGTACGAGTACGTCGGCACGCAGGAGGTCGAGGACGCGCTCCGCGCACCCGCCGAGCTTGCCCACTCGCTCGCCGTCGACGTCGAGCGGCTCCGTCTGTGTAGCCCGCGGCCCGTAGACGCCTTGCTCGAGCTCGTCGCCGAGCGCGCGCCCGGCCTCCTCGTCGTCGGCCCGAACCGCGAGCGGTTGAAGCGACGGACATACACGAAGTGGACGAAGCGGATCAGCGAGCGCGCCGCCTGCCTCGTTTGGCTTCCTGGGTAGGGGCGAGGCGCAGCCTCGACGGTCTCCGCCAGCCGAGCGCGGTGGAGACGACCACCGAGTGTTCGAGCAACATCGCGACGGCGGCCGCAGCCGCCGCGGCGTCGAACCGCGATGCCGGCCCTTGTAGGCCGATGATCCCGGCGAGCTCTCCCCTGCTGTTCCAGACGGGCGCCGCGATCGCCGCGAGCCCTTCCTCGCGCTCCTCCCTCGCGTCGGCGAAGCCTCGCTCGCGCACGCGCTCGAGCTCCTCGACGAGCGCTGCGCGCGTCGTAATCGTGCACGCCGTGTACGCCGTGAACGGCTCCGTCGGAAGCTCAAGGTCGCCGAACGCGAGCATCACCTTGCCGGCCGCCGTCGCGTGGCCGACGCTCGGCCGGCCGAGCTGCGCGACGCTCTGCACGACCGAGGAGCTGTGCGCGAAGTCGACCGTGATCGCGTCGTGCTCGCCCGGCGCCGACAGCGTCGCGGTCTCGCCCGTCTCGCGTACGAGCGCCTGCAAGTGCGGCCGAGCGAGCGTGCGCAGGTCGAGGCGCCCGAGCACGGCGTTGCCGAGCTCGATCAGCCGCAGCGAAAGGCGGTAGCGGCCGTTCTCCGGCACGTGCTCGACGAACCGGGCCGAGGCGAGCGTCGCGAGCAGGCGCGAGACGGTGCTGGCG
>JAJAZN010000102.1 GCA_026785685.1 Thermoleophilia bacterium | reverse complement strand
TGCAACGGCGCGGAGGAGGACATTCTTCGGCGTGTGCTCGAGCTCGACGAACTCGACGACCTGCACGTCGTACCCGACCGCACCGAGGAGTTGCGCACGTGCGGCGTCCGTCACCTCGGCGGCGAACCGCTCCCTGAGTGTCCCGTAGCGGAGCAACGGCCGGAGTGCGGCATTCTCGAGTTGCGACATCACCTCGTGCTGGCAGCAGGGGACCGCGAGGATGACGGGAACCTCGGCCCGCACCGCCCGATCGAGCGCGTCGTCCGTCGCCGTGTCGCAGGCGTGGAGGCTGACGACGAGATCGGTGCCGCCAAGCGCCTCATACCCTGCGATGTCACCGACCTCGAACCGTAGTCCCTCCGCGCCGATGCGCCGCGCGAGCGCTTCACAATCGTCGATGACGTCGGCCTTGAGATCGAGTCCCACGATCTCGACCTGACGACCATGGACTGTGACGAAGAGGTGGTGGAGCGCGAACGTCAGATACGACCTCCCCGACCCGAAGTCGACAATCTTCAATGGGCCTCTGGGGAGGGCCGGGAGGATGTCCTCCACGAGCTCGAGAAAGCGGTTCACCTGCCGGAACTTGTCGTAGCGCGGCTTCCGGATCTTTCCCTCGGATGTCATCACTCCGAGCTCGACGAGAAACGGAACGGGCGTGCCCTCGGGGAGCACGTAGCGCTTTGCTCGATCGTGCGTCAACGCTGCCTGCGGTCGGCTCGGCTCGCGACGCAGAATCGTCGGCGCTCCCCTGCCGGTGAGCACCTGCCAGTCCGCATCGGTCGCCTGGAGAAGCCCCTGGCGAAAGTCGTTCTCGAGAAGCTGGATGAGCCGCTCGGCCGCGGCATCGGGCGCCAGATTCTCATCGGTCGTCCTCGTCGCGTGGTGCGATGTGAAGCGGTATCGCAGAGACCGCGCGACATCCACGGGAGCGACGGTAACGCGGGAGAGCCGAGACGGGTCGCTTCGCCGCGGGCGGCTGATCGTTGCGCCTGTGAGCGCCCCCTCGTCCACGAGTTGCCGGATGAGTGTCCTCGGGTCGTGCCGGCCGGCGCTCATTCGGCTCCGGCGAGCAAGCAGACCAGCTGTCCGTTCGCCACGCTCTGCCCCGCTGTGACCGCAAGCGAGCGCACCGTCCCCGCGTGCTGCGCGGTGATCTCGTTCTCCATCTTCATGGCCTCGATCACGCAGATCACGCCCCCGGTCTCGATGTGGTCGCCGTCGGCGACAGCGACCGAGAGGATCGTGCCCTGCATGGGACTGACGACCGCGCCCGAGCCGCTTCCTGTCGCGCCGACCATGCGCTCACGCCGACGTCGGCCAAGACTTGCCCAGGGAGGTTCTGTCGTGTGGATGCGGACGTCGAAGGAGCGGCCGTCGACCTCGACGGCGAAGATCTGCTCCCGCGTCGCCGTTCCGTCCGACCGTCGTTGTAAGCTTGTTGTCCGATGCGTAAACAGTTCGGTCATCTCATCCGCACGTTGTGCGAGGCCCTGCGATTCGACTCGCCCTTGACACGTGCCACCATCGATGAAGCACGGCTCAGTGAGGAGCGCGGCATGGAAGCCAAGAAGAGTGGGCGGGCCGCTGATCTTGAATTCGGCGAGGGCCCTGAGCATCCGCTTTCGGGCCGTCTCGCGACTCGTGTCGTGGACGATCAGCTTGGCGATCATCGGGTCGTAGAGACCCGAGATCTCATCGCCTGCGCGCACGCCCGAGTCCACGCGCACGCCTGGCCCCGACGGCTCCTCGTACTCCGTGATCGTCCCCGGCGCAGGCAGAAACCCCTTGCTGACATCCTCGGCGTTGATACGGCACTCGATCGCGTGCCCGCGCAGCACAACGTCCTCCTGGGCAATGGAGAGCGGCTCGCCCTGGGCGATCAGAATCTGCTCGCGGATCAGATCGAGACCGGTCACGATTTCCGTGACGGTGTGCTCGACCTGAATCCGGGTGTTCATCTCCATAAAGAAGTAGTCGCCGTCGCGCGTGAGCAGGCCCTCGATCGTCCCCGCGGACCGATATCCGGCTGCGCGGGCGGCATTCACGGCGATCTCGCCGATCCTGGCACGCAGGGCATCGTCGACCGCGGGCGACGGCGTCTCCTCGATCAGCTTCTGGTGCCGTCGCTGGATCGTGCAGTCACGTTCCCCGAGGAAGAGAACCGTTCCGTGGCAGTCAGCAAGGATCTGCGCCTCGACATGTCGCGGCCCCTCCAGATAGCGCTCGACGTAGACCGTGTCGTCGGCGAAGTACTTCAACCCCTGGCGCTGCGCCGCTTCGAACGCCGGCAAAGCGCCTGCCGGACTGGTGACGATCTCCATCCCCTTGCCACCGCCACCGGCTGCCGCCTTGATGATCAACGGGTATCCGATCTCCTCGCCGAGCTCGATCACGGCTGTCGCCGTGCGGATGGGCTCGGTCGCACCGGGGATGATCGGCACGCCGGCGTTCTTCATGGCCGTCCGCGCCGCCGTCTTCGAGCCCATCAGCTCGATCGCCGCTGCGGGTGGCCCGATCCAGGTGATTCCGGCCTCCTCCTCCGCGCGCGCAAACGACGCGATCTCGTCCAGGAAGCCGTTCCCGGGATGAATCGCCGAGACATCGGCCCGGAGTGCGGTCTCGATGATCACATTGCCGCACAGGTAGCTCTCGCCGGCGGGGCCTCGCCCGATCCAGAATGCCTCGTCCGCGACGCGCGCATGGAGAGCGCCACGGTCGGCGTCGGAGTAGATGGCGACCGACTCGATGCCCAGCTCACGGAGCGTCCGGAAGATCCTGACGGCGATCTCCCCACGGTTCGCGACGAGGACTTTGGAGAAGGTATGCATGCGCACCGCGTATTCTCCCTCACGCATGACCATCCCCGACCAGTTGACTCTCGGCCGAGCCCTCGCGGTTCCTGTTGTCGTCGTGCTCTTCGCGTGGGATTTCCCGAACCACGCCTACTGGGCAACGGCCGTCTTTGTCGTCGCCATGGCGACGGATCAGATCGACGGCTGGCTTGCCCGGCGCTGGAACCAGACCTCCGCGTTCGGATCGCTGCTCGACCCGATCGCCGACAAGGTGCTCGTGATGGCGACGCTTGCCATGTTGATCGCAGAGGGAGTCGCGCCTGCGTGGATGGTTGCAGCGATTCTCGCTCGCGAGTTCCTCATCTCCGGGCTCCGCCTCGCGGCGATCGAGAAGGGCGTCGTCATTGCTGCGCGCGACCTCGGAAAGCTCAAGACGTGGGCGCAAGCGCTTGCGGTCGCCGTTGGCGGGATGGCGGCAGCCGGAGCGTGGAGCGACGATCTCGCCTGGTGGACGCTGCTCGTTGCCGTCGTGCTGACGTGGATCTCGGGACTCGACTACGCGCGAGTGGCGCCGCGACTGCTCGGCGCGGGCGGCACCGAACCACGGCCGATAGCGCCACCCGGCGGCGAGCCGGCGCCATGAAGCCTGGGAGACGCGCCCCGCTCCACACCCTCCTCGAGACCGGCGCGGCGCCAGGCCCCACTCGACCCGGATCCTGATTCGCCGTCGAGCAGACCAGATCGGCCCAGAGCAGCGACGGTCGCGCGCGTCACCGCGTCGTCCGCGCCCGGATCGGGAACGAGTTCGAACTCCATCCCGGAAAGGCTACGCCAGCTGAATCAAGCGTGCCGCGGTCGCCTTGAAGGATGCGACGACGGGCTCCCCCTCGCGGAGACCGAGGCGCTCGACCGAACCGGTCGTGATCTCACCCGCGAGAGGCCCCACCCGAATGCGCACACGATTGGCGATCGTGACGAGGGAATCGATCGGTGCTGCAATGTGGTTGACCGTCGCATCCTCGGGTGCGGTTCGCGAGACAGCCACCTCCCACGGATGAACAGCGAC
>JAJAZN010000101.1 GCA_026785685.1 Thermoleophilia bacterium | reverse complement strand
CCAGCCGTGGTGGCGGGGGCGGCGGTGGCGCTCCCGCAGGGGGTTGGCGTGCTCGGGTTGGTGCTTGTGGGCCCCGCCCCGCGCCCGCTTCCCATCGCCCGAGATGCTCCAATCCATGCCCATGCGCATTGCGTAGATCCCTTGAATGGACACCGTTCTTTCCACGCGCTTGCACGTCCGCGCCGAAGCAGCGACGATCACAGCCGTGAGCGCCCCCGAGGTCACTGATGGAACGCTCATAGAGCAGATAGCCCGCGGCGAGCGTTCGGCATTCGAGGAGCTGTATCACCGGTACGCGCGATCGGTTCTCGGCTTCGCACTCCGTCGCATCGGTGATCGGGGCCGGGCCGAGGACTCCGTTCAGGACGTGTTCGCCGCGGTCTGGCGCTCGGCGGCGAGCTATGACCGCAAGCGCGGGCCTGGCGGAGCGTGGCTCTACACGATCGCGCGCAACGCGATCGTCGATGCACAGCGACGCAAGCCGGCGCCAACGATGGCCGACCCGCCCGAGGTCGTCTCCACGGAGCTCACACCCGACGAGGAGGCCGAGGCGTCGTGGAACTCCTGGCGTGTCCACCGGACGCTCGAGACGCTGCCCGAGACCGAGCGAACGGTGATCGACCTCGCCTACTTCTCGGGCCTCTCGCAGAGCGAGATCGCCGGATTCCTCGACGTGCCTCTGGGCACGGTGAAGACGCGCACGCGGAGCGGGCTCGCCCGACTCGCCGATGCGCTCGAGTGCGAGCTGTGAGCGCCACGCCGCCACGCTTCGGCGATCTTGTCGCCGCCGACGATCCCGCCCGCGAGCGCCTGCTCGGGGCGCACGAACTCCTGATCGCGGCAGGTCCGCAGCCGGAACTGCCGCCCGAACTCGCCCACGCACCCGCACCACCCGGCGGCATGGTCGTGCCGTTCGCCCGCCGCCGCTTCACCGCCATCGGAGCCGTTGCGATCGCGGCGACAGTGCTGTTCGGGATCGGCTACGTCGTCGGGGGGCGCGACGCCCCCCGGGCACCGGGGCAGACGATCACGATGAAGGGGTCGAACGGCGCCGAGGCGACGATCGACGTCCTCGCTCGGGACAACGCGGGCAACTGGCCCATGACGTTCAGCGTCTCCGGGCTACCGGTGCTGCCAAAGGGCAGCACGTACACGCTCTGGCTGACGAGGGATGGCAGGCTCGCCGAGCAGTGCGGCGCATTCGTCGTTGCGAACGGGAAGACCGAGGTGCCACTGAACGCGCCGTATCCGCTGAAGAAGTTCGACGGCTGGGTGGTCGTGAAGACCGGAACGACACGGCCGCTCCTCACCGAATCCGCCTGAAGGGCATCCTCCGGGCCGCGCGCTATCGTCGAGATGTGACCGGTTCGACCCCTGACGGCCCAGTCCGCACGCAGTACGAGGACTTTGCGCGCCTCGTCCTCGCGACCGGGAAGCCGAAGCACGACCGCACGGGAACGGGCACGGTGAGCATCTTTGGCCACCAGATGCGCTTCGACCTCTCCGATGGGTTTCCGTTGATCACCACGAAGAAGGTGCACTTCCCGTCGATCGCCTACGAGCTCCTGTGGTTCCTTCGAGGCGACTCGAACGTGCGCTGGCTCCAGGAGCACGGGGTCTCGATCTGGGACGAGTGGGCCGCGGAAGACGGCGACCTCGGGCCTGTCTACGGCGTCCAGTGGCGCAGTTGGCCGACGCCTGACGGGGGCCAGGTCGACCAGATCTTCGAAGCCGTTCGTCTCCTGCGGGACGACCCGGACTCTCGACGGATCATCGTCAGCGCCTGGAACGTCGCCGACCTGCAGAGGATGGCGCTCCAACCCTGCCACGCGCTCTTCCAGTTCCACGTCGGCGGGTCGGACACGCCGGGGCCGCGCGGGCGACTCAGCTGCCAGATCTACCAGCGCAGCGCCGACGTCTTCCTCGGTGTCCCGTTCAACATCGCGAGCTACGCGCTCCTGACGCACATGGTCGCGCAGCAGTGCGACCTCGAGTCAGGCGACCTGATCTGGACAGGCGGCGACTGCCACATCTACGACAACCACCGCAAGCAGATCGAGACCCAGCTTGCGCGTGATCCGTTCCCCTACCCGACCCTCCGGCTCGAACGCCGCCCGGCGTCGATCTTCGACTACGCGTTCGAAGACTTCGAGGTGCTCGCCTACGAGCACCACCCGGCGATCCGCGCTCCGGTGGCGGTGTGAGGGTCACGCTCGTCGCCGCGATCGCGCACGGCGGAGTGATCGGAGACGGAACCTCGATTCCCTGGCACATTCCGGAGGACCTCGCGTTCTTTCGCGACCTCACCATGGGTCACCCGGTCGTGATGGGGCGGCGGACGTGGGATTCTCTCCCGGAGCGGTTCCGCCCACTCCCCGGTAGGCGCAACATCGTTGTCACGCGAAAGGACGCCTGGGCGGAAGGCGGCGCCGAGCGCGCTGGATCACTAGATGATGCACTACGGATCGCGGATGGAGTGGCAGAGGTCTTCGTCATCGGCGGCGCTGAGATCTTCGCCGCGGCGCTGCCGGTAGCGGACAGGCTCGTGTTGACCGAGATCGCCCTCGACGTCGAAGGCGAGGTGCTGTTCCCGGACTGGGATCGCGTCGCATTCGAGGAAGTGACCCGCGAGCAAGTCGTCGCTGCGGACGGAACGATGCTCTCCTTTGTCAGCTACGAGCGCCAACGGGCGGCGTGAGCGGCCTTCACGTCGGCACGTCCGGATGGGGCTACCCCTCCTGGCAGCCAGACTTCTACCCGGCAGGCATCGACCGCAGCGATTTCCTCTCCTTCTATGCGGGGCGCCTCGACGCGGTCGAGCTGAACGCGACGAAGTACCGCCTCCCGTCAGAGGCGCAGTTCCGATCCTGGGCGGCGCAGGTGCCGGACGGCTTCCGGTTCGCGGTCAAGGCGCCGGACGGGATCGAACGTCGCCTCGCGACGTTCGAAGAGCGCGTCCGCTGCCTCGGCGACCGGCTCGGCTGTGTCCGGGTCGTCGTCGAGGGACCCCGGGACGACGGCTTCCTGGAGCTCCTGCTCGGATCGGTGGATCCGGCGATCCGCTACGCGCTCGATCTGCGCGATCCGAGCTGGGACGGCGCTGAAGAGAGACTTGCCGAAGCAGGCGCTGTGAGGGTGGGCGATTCAGCGGGACGAGCGGACTGGGCGTATCTCCGGTTCCGCGAGCTGCGCTACTCGGCGGCCGAACTCGAACGCCTCGCAAGCGAGGTCGGCGGGCTGACGAAGACGGTCGACGAGACGTTCGGCTTCTTCCGTCACGGTGAGGAGCCGGACGCCCCTGTAGCCGCGGTACAGCTCGACGCCGCCTGCCGTGCCATGCGTTAGAGACTCGCCATGAACAGCGAT
>JAJAZN010000100.1 GCA_026785685.1 Thermoleophilia bacterium | reverse complement strand
GTGCCCCCCAAAAACACCCGAGGGGGGGGGGGGCCGGCGGGGCGCGGCGGCGCCCCCAGCTTATCCCTCCCACCGCCCCCGCCGCGCGGCGCGCCCCCCCCCCCCCCCCCGGGGCCGATCTTCGAGGAGGAGCCCCCGATGTCCGTGCTGATCAGGAACGGCCGCGTCGTCACCGCAGCCGATTCGACCATTGCCGACGTCTACATCGAGGGCGAGCGCGTCTCGATGATCGGGACGTCGCTCGACGTTGATGCCGACGTCGTGATCGACGCCACCGGCAAGCTCGTGTTGCCGGGCGCGATCGACCCGCACACGCATCTCGACATGCCGTTCGGCGGCACGGTCACGATCGACGACGTCACCTCGGGTCAGACCGCTGCCGCGTTCGGCGGCACGACCTGCCACATCGACTTCTGCATCCAGGGTCAGGGCCAGACGTTCGCGGAGGCGCTCGCCGTCTGGCACGGTAAGCGCGAGGGGAAGGCGATCATCGACAACGGCTTCCACATCGCCGTCACCGATCTCCAGAACGGCGGCACGCTGGAGGAGCTCGCCACCCTGCCGGCGCAAGGCGTCACCTCCTACAAGCTCTTCATGGCCTACAAGGGCGTCTTGCAGGTGGACGACGAGGCGCTCTTCCGCACGATGCAGGTTGCGTCCGAGACGGGCGCGCTCGTGATGGTGCACGCCGAGAACGGCGACGCCATCGACGTGCTCGTCAAGGAGGCCCTGGCTGCGGGCAACACGGCTCCGATCTACCACGCGCTGACCCGGCCGCCGGAGCGCGAGGGCGAAGCGACGAACCGCGCCATCCAGCTCGCGCGGATCGCGCGCGCGCCGCTGTACGTCGTGCACGTGACGTGCAAGGAGGCTGTCGATCCGATCGCAAAGGCACGGGCAGCAGGTTGGGACGTCTGGGGCGAGACGTGCACCCAGTACTTTTTTGTCGACCAGACGTTCCTCGAGCGGCCCGACTTCGAGGGCGCGAAGTTCGTCTACTCGCCGCCCGCCCGTGACAAGTCGAACCAGGACGTCCTGTGGGATGCAGTGCGAACTGATGCCCTCTCGGCGATTTCGACCGACCACTGCGCCTTCCTCTGGGACGGGCAGAAGACGATGGGCAGGGACGATTTCTCGAAGATCCCAAACGGCGGCCCGGGCCTCGAGGATCGCCTCGTCATGATCCACGAGTTCGGCGTCCGCTCGGGCCGGATCACGCTCAATCGCATGGTCGAGCTGCTCGCGACGAATCCTGCCAAGCTCTTCGGTCTCTACCCCCGCAAGGGCACGATCGCGCCCGGCTCCGACGCCGACATCGTGATCTTCGACCCGAACCGGAAGAAGACGATCACTGTGGCTCGTCAGCACTCGAAGTCCGACTACAACCTCTACGAGGGCACGACGGTGACGGGCGATGTCGACGTGACGCTCGTGCGAGGCACGGTTGCCGTGCAGGACGGCGAGCTCAAGGTCGAGCCGGGCTTCGGGCAGTTCGTCAAGCGGGCAAAGTTCGGCGAGCAGCTCCTGTAGGGGGACGTACCTCCGGAAGGGATCCGACCGTCGTGGCCGGAACCCTTCCGGGCAATACAGGAATCAGGCCGGCGGATTGTCCGGGTTGCTTCCGCCTCTGCAGCCGTTGGCGAAGGGAGTTCCGGGGATCCCGTGACCCGGGGCTCCAGCGGGCCCGTCTTTTGGAGTCTGCGTCCGACGGTTGATCTGGCCCTGGTCGGGATTCATGTCATTCTGTTCCGAGAAGGCCCAGAACGAGTTTGCGTGATCGGGGGCTGCGGTGGGGTTGCCCTTGCCGGTGATCTCTCCGGCGAAGGCGGCGTTGGTACCTCCACTCGCAACCGTGGCTGCACACACTGCAGCGGCGAACCATGACTTCTTCATCATCATTCCTCCCTCTCTCAGTTCCCGGCGGTTACCGGGTCGGGCCGTACGACGACGGTGTCGGCGACGGCGATGATTTCATCGACCGGAAGGTCTGCCGCCTGGGCGTGCCGGCGGATCGCCTCCAGGCTCGACGCTTCGTATGCAGACGGTTCCGACGGAGCCGTCCGTCTCGCTCAGGACGTAGCTCCGAATCCACCTGATGTCGTCGGGCATCTGGTCGCCTTCGACGATCGAACGGTCGGCCGCAGCTTCGAGATCGGCGCCGGTGCGCCACTCGCCACGTCGCAGGATCACATAGGTCTCCATCTCGCTACCGCACCTCCCGCTCGAACGCCAGTTGACATTCGTGACGGTAGGTCGGCTCCGCCGAGCCGACATCGGGAGGACCGCCTATGTTGCGGCGGCGGCTCTACCTATTCGTAACCGCGCGCCGGCGTCATCGCCGGAGCGAGATCGGCCGGCGCTGGCTTCAGGCCTCGAGGAGCCCGAGCTCGCCGGCCCGCGCCACAGCTTCGTCTCGCGTGCTCGATTGGAGCTTGCGCAGGATCGCCGAGACGTGGTGGTCGACGGTACGAGGGGAGATAACGAGACGCTCGGCGATCTGGGCGTTCCGAAGCCCGTTGGCGAGCAGAGCGAGGACGTCGAGCTCGCGGGCGGTGAGGCCTGCTGGGCTCTCCCGTGTCGCAGCCCTTGTCCGCGGGCTAGACCCCGGACACCGAGCGCCCGCAATCGCTGTGACACGAGTCGTGCGGCGGGGAGTGCGCCGAGCCGCTTGCAGTTCATCGTAGGCCCGGCGGAGCAACTCCTCCTTGCCCGTCTCCGCGCGCGCGAGCGCTGCTTCGTACGGTCGGTCAAGACGCGCCCACTCGACGGCCGCCTCTTCCCACGCTCCGCCCAGGCAGAGTGCGAGTGGATCGTCAGCGTCGTCCGGCACATCGACGTCGAGGCCGGCGAGACGCCTCCAGTATCCCAACTGGCAGATCGCCGACGTGTCCTTGCGTGCCACCGCCGCGCCGAAGCTCGCTGCGGTTGCTGCGTCGATCTCGTCAAGCCGCCGTTCGAGCCAGGCGATCTCCGCGTGCGTGACCGCGCGGTCGTCGATCGCCATGAGCTCCTCGCGCGGGATGTCGAGACCAAGTGCCTCGTCCAACGGGACGCGAGCATCCGGATCGCCTCGCCGCGCCCGCACGAGCGCCAGCACGAGGAGCGCCTTCACATGTGGCCAGGGCGAATCTCGGGGATCGTCGAGGACGCGTGTTGCTGCATCTGCAGCCTCCGTCCAGCGCCCATCTTCGAGCGCGGCCACGACCATGCACGCGAGACCGTTGATTCGCCAGAGATCGAGGTTGTGCGTCTCGCAGTACGCGAGTGTTTCGGCCATGTATTCGTGCCCGAGATCGGAGCGGCCGACCGCGCGGCTCAGAACTCCCAAACCGGTGAGCGCCCGTGCGACCGCCTGCGGTGAGCTACCCGGCCCATCGCGCTCGCTGACGATGCGGTCGAGCGATCTCTTGCCGGTGTCGAAATCGACCGAGAGCTCCAGGCGTCCAAGGGTCACCTTCGACTCGGCGATGATCTCCCCATCGCCACACCGCTCCGCAACGGCGACCGCCTCGCGCACAACGTCGAGCGCCTTGATGGGCGGATCGCCCGAGAATCGCGCCTGGGCATGCAGGACCCATGCGAGTTCGCAACCCTCAGATCGGCCGACAACGAGATCGGCTGCCTCCGCGATGGCCTTGTGCCCGTCGGTCGCGAAGCCGCGGCAGAAGAGGTACGAGCGCAGCTCAGCGAGTGCTCGTGCCTGTTTCTCGGGAGCCTTCTCCGCCCGTCGGCATTCGATTGCCTCGCGGATCACGACGATGGCCTCGACCTGATCGTCGGCGAAATAGCACGCTCGCGAGCGCCCCTCCAGCAGGGCTGCGCGTCCACCTGGGGTGAGTCCTGCATCGAAGCGGAGCGCGCGCGTACTGGGCGGTGGCTTCGCGGTACGCACCTGCCTTAACGGCACGGGTCGCCGCGATCGGCGCGAATGCCTGCACAGCAGCGGCGTCATTCGCTCCTTCGGCATGGTGCGCCAGCCACGCAGGGTCACGTTCGTCGTCAGGGCGGCCGGCGAGAGCCGCAAGAATTCTGCCGTGCACGGCGTGACGACGCGTCGTCGTCGTCGCCTCCTCGATGGCGATCCGAGCCAGATCGTGCCGGAACGAGATTCCTCGTCCGTCGTCCACGACGAGACCCGAGTCGAGGCAGGCCTGGAGGCTATCGAGCTCCTCCCTGGCTACCGCTTCGATGAGCCAGGGCTCGGCGCGGGGCGGTGTGAGGGCAATCGCCTCGAGAACGCGCCACTCGCTGTGACCGAGGACAGCCGCCCGTCCGAGTACGACGTCGCGCACGGTCGGTGGGACGGTTGTGCTTCCGGAAGCGAGCACTTCCCTCGCGAAGAACGGGTTTCCGCCGGTTCGCCGGTCCAGTTCGAGCGGATTCACTGCATGCCCGAATGCGAGTTGGGCGATGCCGTCGGCCGAGAGCACGTCGAGATGGACGCGTTCGACCGCAGGCACGTTCGCCAGATCCCCGAGGAGGATGCGCACCGGATGTGCGCGATCGAGCTCGTCGTCGCGATAGGTCAGGATGACCATCACGGGGAGCGTCTCGACCCTTCGCACGAGGAGGCGCAGCACGTCGAGTGTTGCCTCGTCGGCCCAGTGGATGTCTTCGATCACGAGGATGGTCGGCTGCCTCGTGAGGAGCTCCTGGAGAGCCGCGAACACGTCGGATGGCGGCGCGCCGAGACGGGCGAGGTCAGAGAGCTCGCTGCCTTCCTCGGCGAGGTCGATGAGCGGCGCGAGGGGACGCGGCGTCGAGAGTGCGTCGCACGCCCCGAGAAGCAATCCGGTGCGCGGGTCGAGGTCCTCGCAGAACGCTCTCACGAGCGACGTCTTTCCGACGCCGGCCTCCCCCGAGACGAAGAGCGCTGTCCCATGCCCGGTGCGCGCTCCGTCGAATGCATCGTGGAGTTCTGCCAGGGCGTCGTCGCGCTCGAGGAGCACGTCCACTCCACGAGCAGTGTCGAAGGCGATCCCCATTCGTACGATCATGAACGCGCATACCTGCTCGCGCAGGGGCCGACGTGTCCGAGCGGGCTCGCTCGTGTGAATCCGGTACTCCGCGCGCTACGATCGGGCGAACGAGCGACCGAAGGAGAGCAGGATGACCACGATCGAGACAGACCCGAATCTCGGCGCGCAGATCGTCGCCGACGCGAAGGAGCACGTTCTCTACTCGTGGTCGGTGCAGAACGCGATCAACCCGATCGCGGTCGCAGGCGCGGAAGGTCGTCACTTCTGGGACTACGACGGCAAGCGCTACCTCGACTTCGCCTCCCAGCTCGTCAACGTCAACATCGGGCACCAGCACCCGAAGATCATCCAGGCGATCAAGGATCAGGCCGACAAGCTGTGCACGATCGGCCCGCCGATGGCGAGCGAGTCGCGCTCACAACTCGGCCGAATGCTGTCCGAGGTGACACCCGGTGACCTCTCCGTCTCGTTCTTCACGAACGGTGGCGCCGAGGCGAACGAGAACGCGATCAAGCTCGCCCGAATGGTCACGGGCCGCCACAAGATCATCGCGCGCTACCGCTCCTACCACGGTGCCACGCATGGCGCCGTCTCGCTGACGGGCGACCCGCGCCGTTGGCCAATCGAACCCGGAATGTCGGGGATCGTCCGTGCCTTCGACCCCTACACCTACCGCTGCCCGGCCGGACATCCCGATCCGTGCCCGGTCTGCTCGGGAGCACCGCACATCGAGGAGATCCTCGAGTACGAAGGCGCACACACGGTTGCCGCGATCATCCTCGAGACGGTGACGGGGACGAACGGGATCATCGTGCCGCCCGATGGTTACCTCCAGAGCATTCGCGAGGTCTGCGACCGGCACGGCATCCTGCTGATCCTCGACGAGGTGATGGCCGGCTTCGGCCGCACCGGCAAGTGGTTCGCCTGCGAGCACTGGAACGTCGTACCCGACATTCTCTGCGTCGCGAAGGGCATCAACTCGGGCTACGTGCCACTTGGCGCCATGATCGCGCGCGGCGAGATCGTCGATCAGGTGCGCGACAAGTTCTTTCCCGGTGGGCTCACCTACGCTGGCCACCCGCTCGCATGTGCGTCGGCGGTGGCGTCGATCGAGGCCTTCCAGGAGGAAGGCATCGTCGAGAACGCCGCTGCGATGGGCGACTACTTCGGCGAGGCTCTTGCCGGCCTGCAGGAGAAGCACCCGTCGATCGGCGAGGTGCGCGGCCTCGGCTGCTTCCAGGGGATCGAGCTCGTGAAGAGCCGCGAGACGCGCGAGATGCTCGTGCCGTTCAACGCGTCGGGTGAAGCGGCAGCCCCCGTCGCGCGGATGGCGAAAGCGGCCCTCGACCGGGGCCTCTACCTGATGACGCACTGGAACGTCGTCATGGTGGTGCCGCCGTTGACGGTCACGCGCGAGGAGGCGGAAGAGGGCATGACGATCCTCGACGACGTCCTGTCGATCGCCGACGAGTATGTCGCCTGAGGCGACAGACGAGGCGGAGTATGTCGGGTGAGATGGCCGCGAGGGAAGAGCGTATCGCAGCCCTCTCACCCGTATTTCTTCTGCGCGCTTCGCGCGTTCCTGAAGGGGCCGGCCCGCCGGCCAAGTTCCCGGCGGTCTCGCGTCGGGGCGGCTGAGATGGCCGCGAGGGGAGAGCGTATCGCAGCCCTCTCACCCGAATTTCTTCTGCGCGCTTCACGCGTTCCTGAAGGGGCCGGCCCGCCGGCCAAGTTCCCGGCGGTCTCGCGTCGGGGCGGCTGAGATGGCCGCGAGGGGAGAGCGTATCGCAGCCCTCTCACC
>JAJAZN010000099.1 GCA_026785685.1 Thermoleophilia bacterium | reverse complement strand
GTCGATGCCTGCACCGGGTCGGATGCGAGCCGTCCTTCCTCCGGGATCTCCGCCACGGCCAGCTCGACCTCGTCCCAGCGGCCCGAGCTGAAGTAGGAGCTGATCAGGTTTGTCATCAAGGCCCGCTCCAAGACGCGCTCGCCGCGGCGCCGGGCCAGGGCAATCCCCCGTTCGATCACGGCGTCGGCCTCGGCGGTCTTTCCGCCGAGCGCGAGTAGGTAGCTGAGGTTCATGCAGGCGCGCAGCGCACCCCGGGGAACGTTCGCCTCCTCGGCCAGGAGGAGGGCCTGCCGCATCAGACCCAGGCTCTCCTTCGGTCGGAACCGAAGCACGAGAGCCTTGTTGATGAGCGCCTCGACGATGACTTCCGTGAGCCGGAGACGCTCGCTCAGCTCGAGCGCGCGCTCGACGTGCGGCATCGCATCGTCGCCGCGCCCCTCGAGGAACAGGAAGCGGCCCAGCTGAGCCGAGACGGTTGCGATCGCCGCCTCGTCGCCGGCGGCCTCATGCGACGTCAGCGCCTGCTCCAGTTGCGCGACCGCGCCTTCGATACGTCCTGTCCCGAAGAGTACTTCGCCCAACCGCGCCTGGGCACCGGCCGCTTCTCCTCACCGGTTGGAGGCCTCGAGGATCGAGATAGCCTCCTCGAGTAGTGGCTCGGCCTCGTCCATCCGGCCCCCCATCAGAGCGAGCTCCCCTGCGCGGGCGAGAGAGTGTCCCCGCTCGACACCCTCGTCTGTCAGGTCGGCTGCACGCTCAAATGCCCTCTGTGCCTCGAGCGAGGCGGCGAGGGATGCTGCCCGGTCGGCGGCGCGAGTGAACCAACGCCGTGCCTCGGCGCGCACGTCTGCGGCATCGGCTGCGTTCTCGTCCGCCTCGTGTGCGTCGAGGTAGTGGGTTGCGATCACCTCGGCGATCTCGTCGGGATCGATCCCGGCATCGGTAGCCAGGTAGCCGGCGACCGCGAGATGGCGGACGCGCCGGTCGCGGCGGGCGATCGTCTCGTAGGTGACCCGCTGGACGAGCGCCTGGAGGAACCCGAGCTGCCCGCGCTCGGGCGAAAACGGGTCGGTCTCGACGTCGAGCAACTCCTTCCGCACCAGGCTCGCGACCAGACGATCGACGTCGTCCTGGCCGAGCCCTGAGAGCGCGGCGAGCCCGCGCGCCGTGAACTTCTTGCCGAGGACGGATGCGTCCTGGAGGAGCCTGCGCTCCTCCTCTGGAACGCCGTCGAGCCGCGAGGCGATGAGTGCGTGCAGCGTCTCGGGCACCTCGAACGTGCTCAGATCCCCGGTCACGAGCACCTCGTTCCCGACCTGCTCGAGCACGCCGCAATCGCGCAGCATCCGCACCGTCTCTACTGCGTACAACGGGATCCCGTCGGCAGCATCGCGGAGTCGCCGCCGGACGTCATCTGGGATCCCCGGGACAAGTCCCGTGAGGAGCTCGTCCATCGCCTCGTCGGCGAGCGGCTCGAGCGGGAGCGTTGCGGCACTTCGGTTGGAGCCGGGGAAGCCTGGATGCCGGTCTGCGACTTCGGGCCGGGCCAGCGTCAGGACGAAGATTGGGTGGTGGCGACCCCAGGCGAGGAGGTACTCGATGAACGCGACGAGGCCCTCGTCGGCCCAGTGGATATCCTCGAAGACCATGACGAGCGGCCCCTGCTCGGCCAGGAGCTCGAAGAACCGTCGCCACGCCGAGAAGAGGTCTTCACGATCGGCGGCGGTTCGCTCAGCGAGCCCGAGGAGATGGAGGAGGTGTGGCTCGATCGTGGCGCGCTCGACGGCGTCGGCCACCTCCGCCTCGAGGACGGCTCGTAGTTTCGAGATCGACGTGTCCGCATCCTCGTCTTCGAGGATCTTCGCGCGACCGCGCACCATGTCGGCAAGTGCCCAGAACGCCACGCCCGCTCCGTACGAGAGGCAACGCCCTCGGTGCCACCAGACATTCGCGGCCACCCCGTCGATGTACTTCTCGAACTCCCACGAGAGGCGCGACTTTCCGATCCCGGCGACACCGATCACCGAGACGAGCCGCGCTCGGGACTGGTCGACCGATGCGTTGAAGAGCTCCTTCACGAGGCGTAGCTCCCCTGCCCGACCGACGAACGGCGCCTCGAGGCCGACGGCTCGACCCTCGCCTCGACGCTGAGCCGAGACCCGGATCGCGCGGGAGAGCTGAACCGGCTCGGCTTTTCCCTTGAGTGCGTGTGCCCCGGCGTCGGCGAAGGCGATCGCTGCCTCCGAGGCGCGTCGCGTCGTCTCGCCGACGAGGACGGTCCCGGGCTCGGCTGCGGACTGGATCCGGGACGCGGTGTTGACGAGGTCGCCGGCGACCATGCCCTGGTCGGTGGCACCCAGGGTCACTGCCGCTTCGCCCGTCAGCACTCCAGCCCGTGCCCGGAGCGCAGGGTCGAGTCCGGGGACGGCATCGATCAGCTCGAGCGCCGCGCGGACGGCGCGCTCGGCGTCGTCCTCGTTCGCGACCGGAGCACCCCAGACCGCCATCACGGCGTCACCGATGAACTTCTCCACCGTCCCGCCGTAGCGCTCGATGATCGTGCGGGCGGTGTCGAAGTAGCGCGTCAGGAGCTCGCGGGTGTCTTCCGCGTCTCGCCCCTCGGAGGCGGCGGTGAACCCGACGAGGTCGGCGAAGAGGACGGAGACGAGGCGACGCTCCGAAACCGGCTCGTGTCTTGGCTTCTCACCGGGGTGCGCTTGCGCATCGGTGACCGCTCCGCACTCGGAGCAGAACTTTGCGCCGGTGGCAAGGGGCGCGGAGCACGACGCGCACGTTCGGGCGAGTGTCGCCCCGCACTCGGAGCAGAACTTCGCGCCAGCCGCGTTCCCTGTTCCACAGGCTCCGCAGTTCATAGTGCGACTCTAACCCGTAGCGCAACCGAACGGGCATGTCTCCGAGTGACACTACAAAGTGAGTGGATAAAGCGCTACAATCGAGAGTATGGATGTCGGTATTCGAGAGTTGCGCGCTGGTCTGAGCCGCTATGTCGAGCAGGTGAAGCAGGGCGAGGAGATCGTCGTCACCGAGCACGGCAAGCCGGTGGCGCGGCTCGTGCCCATGAACGGTGAGCGGAAGATCGATCGTCTGATTCGTGAGGGCGTCGTGATCCCCGCGCGGTCAAGGACTGGGTGGCGACCGGAGAGGCTCACCCCAGTCGTGGGATCGGTCAGCGAGATCGTCATCGAGCAGCGCGGTTGAGCGTCTACTTCGACACGTCATCTTTCGTCAAGCTCGTTCTCGCGGAGGACGGCTCCCGTGAAGTACAGCGAGCCTGGGATTCTGCAGAGGCGCGTGTGGCTTCGGTCGCGTTGATCGCCGAATCCCGCGCTGCGATAGCGGCGGCTCGCCGGGACGGACGAGTCGATCCCAGGCGCTACTCTGCGGTCATCGAGGATCTCGTGGGACTCTGGCACCAGATAAACGGGATCATTCTCACGGAGGAGCTCGCAGTGCGTGCAGGCGAGTTGGCGGTGATCGGTGCCCTCCGTGGCTACGACGCGATCCATCTCGCGTCGGCAGAGGCGATCCTCGACGATGGCGACGTGATGGTCGTCTCCGACACGCGGCTTGCCGAGGCGGCTGCCTCGATCGGGATCGAAGCTCTCGTCCCTGCCGAGGCGTAGCGCGGTAGGCTCACTCTGATGAGTGAGGGGCCGTCCAAGCCGGGAGCGATCGCCGATGCAAAGGCGCTCGGTGCCTCTGATGACGCGCAAGCGCGGGTTCGCGCCTGGTGGCGTCTCGTACCGCGTGTGCTGACGCGGCCGAGGGAGGTTTTCGTCGCGCTCCGGGAAGACGACGAGACCGACGTCGACGCGCGCTCCGAGCCGATTCTCGCCATCGTCATCGTCGCCGGGATGGCAGCAATGCTCCTGACGCCGGCGTGGGGGAGACTCCTCGACGAGGAGTCTCTCGACTGGATCGTGCTCGCCGTCGTCACCTTCATCGGCGGGCTGCTCTACGGGGCGTTCGGCTATTTCCTGCTCGGGTTCGTCGTGTGGCTCGGCGCGCGCGGGGGGGGCGTGGACGCCCGCGCCCGCGAGGCGAGACAGGTCGTCGCGTTCGCCGCGCTTCCGTTCGCGCTCTCGGTGGTGATCACCGTACCGGCGATCGTGCTCGTGTTCGGCACGGACTGGTTCAGAAGCGGCGGCGCCGACGACGGTGGAGGGCGCGTGATCGTCGTCTCCATCGGCCTCGCGTGTGCGCTCTGGTCGCTCGGGCTCCTGGCAATCGGCCTGAGGACGACCTTCGAGCTCCCCTGGCGTGGGGTGGTCGGCGCGCTCGCGCTCGCCCCGGTTCTCGTCGGCGCGATTGCCGTCCTACCGACCGTCCTGTAGTAGCGCGCGCTCCACGACCGACGAGGTGCCGGCACGATCTGCCTGGATGCACCCGCGGTGCGGGTTGTCGAAATCCCCGATGCGAGTGATTGGTACCCCCCGGGCGGGGGAGCGTGCCTCGGCCGGAAATCCTCGAAGGTTTGATGACCTTAGGGGTGGTTGACTCGCCCCTTCCTGCGGGAAGGGGAACGGCAATGGCGGAGTATCTGCACGGCACGATCGGACGCGCTCTCGGCGCCCTCACCCTCGCCCTCCTCGGCGGCATCGTGGTCGTCACCGTTCTGCCCGAGCTTGCGGTACCGCTCGAGCCGGGAGAAGCCCCGTGGTGGCTCGTCGGGGTCGCGTTCATGTTCGCCGAGGCTTTCGTCCATCTCACGAGGGGACGGGTCAGTGTTGTTGCGCTCTCCCCGCACGCCGCGATCCTCGGAGTCGCCCTGTTCCTTCTCGATCCAGCCGGGCTGTTCGCCGCGCAGCTCGCCGGAGTGGTCATCGTTCTCGCCGCGGCCGGCGTCGGACGCCACGAGGCTGTTGTTCGACTGGCTACGACGACGGGCATCACTGCGCTCGCGCTCGCTCTCTTCCTCGCGATCGGAGCCGTCGCAGACCTTTCAGGACCCGTCGGGTGGATCGCCGCCGGCGTCGCCGTGACCGTCGCGACGGCGGCTCCCCTTGCCATCGCCCTCCTCTTTCGTCGAGCGGACGAAGAGCATCAGAACGAGATCTCTTGGCATGTCAACTGGCTGATGGTGCTCGGCGCAGTGGCTAGTGTCGCCGTCTCGATCGTCGTCCTCGAGCTCATCCGGCTCGGCCGCCCCTCGCTGGCCCTCCTCCTGATTCTGCCATTCGTCTCCTACGCCGCCGCGATCTGGGCGACGACGTCAGAGCACCGCAGGCTCGTCAGCTTTCGGCACCTCGCTGACGCAATCCGTCGAGCACACGAGGCACCCAGCCGCGACGAGAGCGTGCTCGAGTTGCTCGAGGCCCCACGGGCACTCGTTGGTGCCGACGTTGCCTGGATTGCCCTCTTGCTGCGCAACGGCTCGGAATCCGTGCAGGTCGCCTCGACCGGGCCCGAGGGAGTCTCGCCCCTGCGGTCGTGTACTCTGCGCCGCGATCGGGCGGCTGGCGTACGCGCGGAAGTCGATCGCGAAGGAACACGAGAGGTGCTCGGGAGCGACGCTGCGGACGGTCTACACGGCCTGATGGGAGATCTCGGGCTCCGGCGCGCAATCTCCGTCATGGAGAACCCGGAGGACGCCCTCGCGCGAATGCACGAGCTTCGCTCGCTCGGTCTTTCGCTCGCACTCGACGATTTCGGTACGGGCCATTCGTCGCTCACGCACCTGCGAG
This sequence comes from Thermoleophilia bacterium, assembly GCA_026785685.1. Taxonomy (GTDB): domain Bacteria; phylum Actinomycetota; class Thermoleophilia; order Gaiellales; family Gaiellaceae; genus Gaiella. The sequence continues at coordinate 14,726 of JAJAZN010000099.1, read as the reverse complement.
GCTTCCCGATCGACACGCTCAAGATCGCACGCGACTTCGTGGTCGGTCTGCCCGACAGCCCTGTCGACGCGGCATTCTTCGAGACGATCGTGAGCCTCGGGCGATCGCTCGGGCTCGAGGTCATCGCAGAGGGGATCGAGTCCGGCGCCCAGGCGAACGCGATCAGAGAGCTCGGCTGCTCACTGGCGCAAGGGTTCCATTTCGGTCATCCTCTGGCGCCCATGGGTCTCACATCGGTGCTCAGCTCCGCCCGACCGCTCGATCAGATCCTGCGGGTGGCATAGCACCCAACGCGACCTCGAACGCAGCGAGCTCCTCGGCCGGCATGCCGTACGTGTGCACCTCTTCCGGGAACCGGCGCTCACGCACGTCGCCGATGTACGCCTCAACGGCGCGTTGGATCTCCGTCGAGAGGTTCGCGTACTGCTTCACGAATCGTGGCGCATGACCGTTGTAGAGGCCGAGCAGGTCGTGCCAGACGAGCACCTGTCCGTCGACGTCGAGCCCTGCGCCGATGCCGATCGTCGGGATCGTGAGGAGCTCCGTGATCTTCGCCGCGACGGGAGAGGGGACGGCCTCCAACACGACCGAGAAGCAACCCGCCGCCTCGAGCGCGAGCGCGTCGCGCACGAGTTGCACTGCCTTCGCGGAAGTGCGTCCCTGGGCCTTGAAGCCCCCGAGCGCGGTTGCCGACTGCGGTGTCAGACCAATGTGGCCCATCACCGGCACGCCCGCACCGACGATCGCGTGCACGCGGGACACCATCGTCCCGGCTCCCTCGATCTTCACGGCGTCGGCACCGGCGTCCTTGACGAAGCGGATCGCATTCGTCACCGCGAGCTCGTCCGAGATCTGGAACGACCCAAACGGCATATCCGCCACGATCAGCGGCCGTCGAGCGCCGCGTGTGACCGCGCGCGTCAGGACGAGCATCTCCTCCATCGTGGCGGTGACCGTCGAATCGTGACCGAGCACCGTCATCGCCGCCGAATCGCCCACCAGGATCGCGTCCGCTCCTGCAGCGTCGGCAAGGCGACCCGAGGGGGCGTCGTAGGCGGTGATCATCGCGATCGGTGAGTGGCTCGCCTTCAGGCCAACGAGATCCGTGATCGGGAGCTTGCCGGGGGCGGGCGCTCCGTGCCCAGGTGTGCGGGGGCGGGTACTCATGAGTCCTCCTCGAGAGAGACGTTGTCGATGAGACGCGTGGAGCCGACGCGGACAGCGGCGGCGAGAACGGGTGGGTCGAACGGGGCGATCTCGACGTAGTCGACGTCGATCCCGACCCCGTCGAGCAGTGCGCGGGCGCGTTCCGGATCGCGGGTTGCGAGTGAGCGGGGCAGTGCGAGGGCGAGCTCACGCCCGGGCGCCGAAAGGCGCACATTGCGGGAGGAGAGCGCGAGACCGTCCGGATCCCGCACGGTCGGGAGAGCCCGCAGCTCGAGCTCGAGTGCGAGGTCGGCGATCAGCTGTCGCAGCACCGCGACCTGCTGTGCGTCCTTTTGCCCGAAGTAGACGACGTCGGGGTCGACAATGTTGAAGAGCTTGAGACAGACGGTCGCGACGCCGCGAAAATGGTCTGGTCGGTGCTCGCCCTCGAGCATTGCCCCGAGGTCCGTCACCTCGACCCAGGTCTGGAACCCCGGCGGGTACATCTCGGACGCGTCGGGAGCGAACACGAGGTCGACACCAGCATCGGCGGCAACCGCCAGGTCGCGTGGTTCGTCGCGGGGATAGCCGTTCAAGTCGCCGGGGTTGCGAAACTGCGCGGGGTTGACGAAGAGGCTCATCACGACCGTCGAGCACTCCGAGCGGGCTGCGTCGATCAGTGAGAGGTGTCCGGCGTGGAGCGCCCCCATCGTGGGAACGAGACCGATCGTGCCGTCTCGGTGCGGCTCGAGCGCCGTGCGAGCCTCCGTGATGGTGCGGCAGACTCTCACGCGAACGCCACCGTGGCGTCGGCGAGCACGCGGTACATCGCCTCGAGATCCGGACGGGTCGTCCGAATCGCCGCGATGTGGCGGTCGACGGTCTCCCAGTCGCCGCGCTCGATCGGGCCTGTGAGCTCGAAGTCGTTCTCGATCGTTCTCGTCATCAGCGGGTCGAGTGCTTCGGGCGGCGCTCCCGCGGCTTCGAGCAACGCTCCTGCAGCGTGCCGGAGCGCGACGAGGTAGTTGGACGCGATCGCAGCTCCCGCGTGGTAGGCAGCGCGATTCTCGTCGAGCAGCGGAAACGGACGCAGGCCGAGCGTCTCGGCGAGCCATGTCGCGGTACCGCGTGCCTCGTCACTCTCGGCCGTGACCGCAGCCCAGGCGCCGTCGAGCTGCTCCGGGCCTCGTCGGAGTGTGAAGGTCTGAAGCGGATGGACGCTGAAGCGCCGGTCGTGTCGGGCCAGAGCCGTGAGTGGGGTGGCCCCGCTCACGTGGGCGACCCATGGCCCGGGCTCGATCGCGGCAGCGACGTCGGTGATTGCCCGGTCGGGCACGCACAGAACGACGAGATCGGGCATGTCAGCGTCGAGGGACAGCCCTCGCTCAGCGAGGCGCGCGGAGACGGCCGAGCCGACCCGGCCACTGCCGATGACGTTGACGCTTCCGATCATGGTCTTCGTGCTCCAGTTCCGACGGGATACCGGGCGTTCGCAGAGTGTAACGATCCGAGACGCCGTTTTCGTCCCTTTGCTCGGGAACCGCGAGGGGGGACAGCCGACCGAAGTCCTTAACAGTTGCTAACGAGAGACTGATCCACCGAGGGTTCTCCTGCAGCCCGGCCGAGATCGTGCTTCGATTGGCTCGTGAGCATGCTCCGCGAAGCCTGTGCCGCCGATGCGCTCCTCGAGGAGGCGCGGCGAGAGATCGTCCGCCTCACCCCCGTCGAGGCGCACGAGCGCCAGCTCGCAGGGGCGATGATGATCGACATCCGCTCGGAGAGTGCGAGGGAGCGATACGGCGTCGTCCCCGGCTCGGTGCATGTCCCTCGGACCGTGCTCGAATGGCGGCTCGACTCCGCAAGTCCGTGGGCCAACCCGCACATCGACTTCGATCGGGCACCGCCGATCCTGCTCTGCGACCACGGCTGGTCGTCGAGCCTCGCGGCGTCGACGCTCCGGCGCCTCGGCCACGAGGGGATCGGAGACGTGATCGGGGGCTTCGAGGAGTGGAGCGCGGCCGGTCTGCCCGTCGTGCACGTCGAACCGGAGAGCCTGGCAGCGAACGAGCTACCGGGCATGGCTTCGCCTGCCGGCCTCCCCGAGCCTCGGAAGCCCGGCGTCGAGCAGAGAGCCCACTGGGAAGCAGTGCTCCGTGAGCGTCCCGATCGCTACGGCGTCGAGGCCAGCGAGCCCGCCCGCGCAACACTGGAAGCTCTTCGTGGCGTCAGCGCTCGGGACATGCTCGAGCTCGGCAGTGGGTAGGGACGCGACGCGCTCTTCTTCGCGCAGGCGGGCCTCGCCGTGACGGCTACGGACTTCGCGTCCGTTGCGCTCGCGACCATCGTGGAGAAAGCCCAGGCGTCGGGCGCGGGCGTGCTGAACCGGATCGCCGCCGTCGAGTGCGACGTCAGGCAACCGCTGCCCTTTCCCGATCAGAGCTTCGACGCGTGCTACTCGCACATGCTGTTCTGCATGGCGCTCAGCGAGTCGCACCTTCGTTCCCTCGCGGCGGAGGTTTGGCGGGTCCTGCGCCCGGGCGGCCTCTGCATCTACACGGCCCGGACATCGGTCGACCCGGACTACGGCTGGGGGACGCCTCTCGGCGGTGGCCTCTACGAGCTCGACGGGTTCGTCGTGCACTTCTTCACGCGAGAGCTCGTCGAGCGAATCGCTGCAGGCTCCACGGCCAGATCGTTCGAGCTGCTCGCCGTCGAGGAGTTCGAGGAGGGCGAGCTCCCCCGTCGGCTCATCTGCGTCACGATGCGTCGGCCCCTGTGAGGCGGCGACCCTTACCGAAGTGTTACAGCCGTCGCGCTGCCTCACCGGTTGCTGGTAGAAGAGGCTGAACGTGAGCCGTCTCCGACTTCTGCTGCGCGACGAGGCGCCGTTACCGGCCCGCTCAATCTACGGCGCGGACGGCTCCGCCTCTCCCTTGAAGCGGTCGTTCGCCAACGCGCCCGATCTCCTCGAGACGCTCCTGCCGTTCCTTGGTCAGATCTATGACGAGGGTGCCGTCGATCTCGCGACGAAGGAGCTCGTCGTCGTCCGCGTCTCCCAGCTGAACGCGTGCCGATACTGCCTCGCCGCGCATCGACCGCTGGCGCTCGAGTTCGGCGTGGACGAACAACAGCTCGCGGCGGTGTGTGACGAGATCCCTCTCGATACGCTCGCGGACCGAGAGCGGACGATCGTCGAGTGGTCGGATCGGTACGTCCTCGATCCCGGCGCGATCACCGACGAACTCGTCGCACGGGTGCTCGACTACCTTCGGGACGACCAGATGGTCGAGCTCGCGATCCTGATCGGTGCCACGCAGATGCTCAACCACTTCTGCACCGCCTTCGACGTTCCACCCACAGCATGAGCACGCAGGCGACGCTCGAGACGGCCGTCGAGGAAGGGCGCTGCGGCGACCGGCTGTGGCTCTACGCGACGTACCACTGCAACCTCGCTTGCGGGTACTGCCTGACGGAGTCGATGCCGGCGATCGCCAACCGGCGGACGCTGTCGGCGGAGACGATGATCCGCGTCGTGCGTGAGGCCCAGGAGCTCGGCTTCGGTGCGATCGGGATCACCGGCGGGGAGCTGTTCATGCTCCCCGATGCCGCCGAGACGCTGGCCGAGATCGCCTCCATCCTGCCGACGGTTGCCTTGACGAACGCTACGCTCTTCACGGATCGGCTGCTGACCCGGCTCGAGCCTCTCGCGGAGCTCGACATCGCGCTCCAGATCTCCCTCGACTCCGATCAGCCCGATCGAAATGACGCGTTCCGTGGCCCCGAGAACTTCGCGAAGGTCGAGCGCGCGATCCCGGCTCTCCTCGAGCGCGGGATCACGGTCAGGATTGCCACGACCGTCGAAGAGCAGACCGAGGACGAGCTCGCCCGACTCTGCGTCCTGCATCGCAGCTGGGGCATCTCCGACGACGATCACATCGTTCGTGGGGTGGTGCGCAGGGGATGCGCCGAGCTCGCGGGGATGGGAACCACGCCGGGTGTCACGGACATTCTCCCGGAGCTCACGATCACGGCGGACGGTGCCTTCCTGCATCCGTTCGGCCCGACGGTGCGGCACGGTGTCACGGATCTCGACCTGCTCGTCTCGCGTCAGATGGCGCCGCTCGAGCGGGCGGCTGAGCGCTTTCTGCGGCTCGTCTCCGACCCGCCGGTCGGAACCGACGTGGCCCGCAATATCAGGTGAGCGTGACGATGGCCCCGCGGTCGCGGGGCGCAGAGATCACGCTCTCGGGGATGAGAATCCTCCTCGGCGTCCTCTTCCTGACCGTGTGGGGCTCGAACCTCCACAAGGGCCTGTACGGGCCTGACTCCTACGCCGGAGTGATCAGAGGCTACGCGGACGGCGGCGAGGCGCCGGGGCGGTGGAAGGAGATGATGGGCTTCATCGCCGATCATGCGTCGGTGTTCGCTCGGCTGCAGCTCGTCGGCGAGCTCGCCCTCGGCGTATTGCTCGTGGTCGGTCTCTGGCTCCGGGTCGTCGGCGTGCTCGCGTGGGCCTTTCTCCTCGGTCTCTGGATCAGTGAGATCGGCGCGCCGGGCGAGTGGGCGTGGTCGCTCGTCTTCCCGGCCGTTGTCGCGCTCGCCGTTGCGTTCGTTCCCGAGGCGCGGCGCTTCACGCTCGTCGCGAGACGGCACCGATGAAGCGCGCGGCGGTGGCCGCGGCGCTCGGGATCTCGATCGCCCTGCTCGAGCTTCGCCTGCGCGGCGAAACGGGTGTGCGAACACAGGTTGTGGGGCAGATGGTCGCGTTCGCACTCTTCCTGCCTGCCGCCTGGATCTGCTGGCGCGGACTCGGGATCGGGCGCAGCGGGGTCGTCCTCGTCCTCAGCCTCGCGATCCTGATGCGCGCCTTTGCTCTGGATCCCGGCACGCCCCCGCCCCTGACGACCGATACGTTCCGTTACGCCTGGGACGCGCGACTCCAGGCTGCGGGTGTCAACCCGTATCGCTATCCGCCGAACGATCGCGCGCTCGCGAAGTACCGGGACGCCACGATCTGGCCCAACATCAATCGCCGCGACTGGCGAACCGTCTATCCGCCCGGTGCGCAGGCGTCGTTCCTCGCTGCGCGGACGGTGTTCGGCAACGGCGTGCGAGCAACGACCTGGCTGTTCCTCCTCGGCGAGGTGGCCGCGATCGGGCTTCTCATCCTCGTCCTCTCCCGGATGCGCGTCCCCCTCGAGCGCATCGCGCTCGTCGCATGGCATCCGATCGCGATCAGCGAGATCGCAGCCAACGGCCATGTCGACACGCTCGCACTCCTCGCAGGTGCCGCCCTCCTCGCCGCCTGGCAAGCGCGTCGATTCACGCTTGCGGGCCTGGTTCTCGCCCTCGGCGCGCTCGTGAAGTTCGGGCCGATCCTGCTCGTGCCCGCTCTCGTGCGGCGCGGTCGATGGCGATTCGCGCTCGCGGCCGTGATCCCATGCCTCCTCGCCTACATCCCGTACCTCGCTGTCGGCCGAGGAGTCTTCGGCAGCGTGCCGCACTACATCCGCCACGAGGAGCTGGGATCACTCGCGTGGAACGCTCTGCGACCGCATCTGGGCTGGATGCTGGCGCTCAGGGCTCTGCTCGTCGTCCTCCTCCTCGTGGTGGCGATCCTCAGCCTCCGGGAGCACGCCTCGATCGATCAGGTCGCGCGAACCTGCCTCCTCGTGCTCGGCGGGCTGCTCCTTGCGAGCGCGAACCTGCAGCCCTGGTACACGCTGTGGCTGCTCCCGTACCTCGCCATCACCGCGGCCCCTGCGTGGCTCTGGCTCACGGGGACGCTTCCGCTTCTCTACGTCTATTCCCTCCACGGGGGTCTTCCCTGGTGGGTTCGCGTCGTTGTCTACGTTCCGTTCGTCGCGCTCGCGCTCGCCCGGGTCATAGTGCCCCGCCGCAGTCTCGCGTCCCGTCCGCTGCCCCTCGCGGCCGGTGCCCGGGTGACCGCAGTGATCCCCGTAATCGACGAGGCGGAGTCGCTCCCGTCGGTGCTCTCGGAGTTCCCCGCGGGGAGCGTCGAGACGATCGTCGTCGTCGACGGCGGGTCGACGGACGGTACGGCAGAGCTCGCTCGGGCAGCGGGAGCTCTCGTCGTCCTCGAGCCGCGTCGCGGCTACGGTCGCGCCTGTCTCGAGGGATCGCGTGCCACGGACGCGGAGATCCTCGTCTTCCTCGACGGCGACGGGAGCGACGACCCCGCGGCGATAGACTCGCTCGTCGAGCCGATCCGCTCCGGTCGGGCAGCGCTCGTGCTCGGGGCCCGGGTCGATCCCGAGCGAGGTGCTCAGCATGGTCACCAACGACTCGGGAACGCCCTCGTCTCGCTGCTTGTGCGGGTCTGTTACGGCACGCGAATCCATGACATTCCTCCGATGCGTGCGATTCGACGCGACGCGCTCGAGCAACTCGAAATAGCGGAACTGACCTATGGCTGGCCGACCGAGATGATCGTCAAGGCTGCGCGCCAGGGTCTGCCGATCATCGAGATCCCCGTGCCGTCGCGTGCGCGGCGAGGCGGCGAATCGAAGGTCTCCGGCAAGCTCGGCCCGTCGATCAGGGCGGGCACGAGGATGCTCCACGTCGTCGCGCGATACGGATGACAGCGGCCGGTCGTGTAAGACCATGTTCAGGTTTCCATCCTTGACGGCGTGCTGACCTGCAGCAAGACTGGTTCACGATGAGGCGTCGCCCAGCACTCGCGCTCGCCGCGACGATCGTCGGCGTCGGCCTGGCATTGCTCGTCGCGTCCTGCGGGGGGAATGACGACGACGAGGGATCAGGTACGCCCGTCGCGTTCTCGCAGGTCAAGTCTGTCTTCCAGTCGAACGGCTGTCAGGGTTGCCATCCCGGAGTCAATTCCGCGCTCGATCTCCAGGACGGCAAGGCCTACGACGATCTCGTCGGGATCAAGGCGCTCGAGGATCCCGATCTGTATCGCGTTGTCGCGGGCGACCCCGAGAACAGCTTCCTCTATCTCAAGGTGGGTGGCGCCCCCGTGATCGCAGACATCCCTGCGATCGGGTCGCGGATGCCCCCGGGGGCTCCCCCGCTCTCCGCCGAGGACATGAAGATCATCCACGACTGGATCGCGCAGGGCGCGAAGCGAGACGACGGCACGACCGGTGGGCCGGAGGTCACGACGCCGGGAACGCCACCACCGAGCGTCGAGGGAACGGCGTCGTCGACCGAGCAGAAGGGCAACGGGACGATCACGGGCACCGTGATCGACCAGGCGCGCAAGCCGATCGCGGGGGCTTTCGTCACGCTGTTGCTCCAGGGCGCCACGCTCCAGGGTGGGGAGGAGCACTACCGGGTTGCCACGACTGACTCGACCGGGAAGTACACGCTGGCGGACGCGCCCGAGGGACGATTCCTGCTCAAGGCGTACGCCCCGAAATCGATCTACGTCTCTCGCATCGTTGCCCTCGACGAGGGAGAGACCGAGACGGTGAACTTCGGGCTCCCGACGCGTATCGTGCCGAATCCGGCGATCTCGAAGCCCACGGTGTCCGACAAGAGCCTGTCCATGACGGTCGCCGGGTCGAATCTCGACGGCAACTATACGCTCGCGGTCAACCCGAAGGCAGGGATCACGGTCGAGCTGCACAACGCTGGCAACGCTCCGGGCCGCTGGTCGGCAACGAGTCCTTCGGCGCTTCCCGGGGCCTGGGTCTTCCTCAGCGTCGACGAGCAATGCAACGTCTCGGACTTCCTCACCGTCAAGGGCTGATCGCGGTCGCTGCGGTCGTTGCGGGGTGCGCGGTTGCGGCTCTCGTGATCGTCGTCGGATCGCGCGGATCGGCACCTCGGTATTCGGCGGACGTGCAGCCGATCTTCGACGGCAAGTGTATCTCCTGCCATCCGGTCGCCTATCCGTATCTCGACCTTCGTCGCGGGAAGTCCTACGACGATCTCGTTCGCGTCTCGGCGGCGACACGACCTGCCTTCGAGCGAGTCGTGCCGGGCAAGCCGGAGTTCTCGTACCTGCTCATCCACCCGCCCGATCCGTCACTCCGTGGCGTCTTGACCCGTGATGACCGGGAGACGATCGCTGCGTGGATCAAAGCCGGGGCGAAGAATGATTGACCGGCACCTGGAGGACACGTGACCTGGCTCGTCACCGGAGGCTCGGGCTTTCTCGGGGTTCATCTCCTCCGACGCCTCAACGAGCGTGGCATCGCGGCGCGCTCGCTCGATCTCGAGCCGTTGGAGGAGGGGTTCGCCGACGTCGAGTCTGTGGTGGGTGACGTGCGGGACGAGGGTCTCGTTCGTCGTGCGCTCGAGGGCGTCGACGTGCTGATTCACGCCGCGGCGGCGCTCCCGTCCGGCGGAAACCTCGAGGCGGTCAATGCTTCGGCGACGGCCCAGCTTGCGCGTCTTGCTCGCGAGGCCGGTGTCCGCCGCAGTGTCTTTGTCTCCTCCGGCGTCGTCTACGGCATCCTGCCGCCGCCGGTCAATGAGACTGCAACGCCACATCCGTGTGAGCCCTACGGCCGCTCGAAGTTCGCAGCCGAACGCGCCTGGCTCGAGGTCGCGCCTGCTCCTCTCGTCCTTCGACCGTCGGCGTTCATCGGCCCGGAACGGCTCGGTGTCTTCGGCATCCTCTTCCGTTGGATCGGTGAAGGACGCAGGATCTACACGCTCGGGAACGGTTCGAATCGGTACCAGCTGCTCGACGTGTCCGATCTCGTCCACGCGCTCGAGCTCGCCGCAGACCGACGAGGAGACGGAGTGCTGAACGTCGGCGGCCGGGTCAGTGGCTCGATCCGCGCAGATCTCGAGACGCTGATCGAGCACGCCGGCTCGCGCAGCAGGGTCGTCGGGATCCCAGCGGCGCCAGCGAAGGCTGCGCTGGCGGTGCTCGATGCTGCGCATGTCTCGCCGCTGCAACGGTGGCACCGCCTCTCGGCGGATCGGGACATCGTGTTCGACTGCTCGCGAGCCGAGGCGGTGCTCGGCTGGACGCCGGTTCGGAGCGGGGCGGAGGCACTGATCCGCTCCTACGACTGGTATCGGGAGGCAGGGGACAGCCGGCCCGAGGGCATCGCGCACCGGAGCCGCTGGCGGGAGCAGGCGCTCGGGGTGCTCAGGAGGGTCTCGTGACGGGGATCGTCCTCGTCGTTGCGAAAGCTCCTACGCCGGGGCGCTCGAAGACGAGGCTCGTGCCGCCGTTGACCGCGGTCCGGGCGGCTGAGCTCCATGGGTGTCTGCTGCTCGACACCATCGATGCGTGCCGCCGGGAAGTCGCGGACACGCGCGTCCTCTACGGCTCGGAGTCCGACCGAGCGCCCCTCGGGAACCTGCTTCCGGGCGTTCCGCTCGTCCAGCAGGAGGGACGAGGTCTTGCGGATGCGCTTCGCCTCGGGATCGCGAGACACGTCGGGCAAGGGCCTGTGGCCATCGTCTCATCGGACATTCCAGGTGTACCGCACGGCGCGTTGACGGCGACGTTCGAGGCGCTCGCCAACGGGGCAGATGTCGTCCTCGGCCCGGCGATGGACGGCGGGTACTGGCTCATCGCGATGCGGAACGCGGACGGTCGACCCTTCGAGAACATTCCCTGGTCGACTCCCGCAGTCCATGCAGTCACGCGTGCGCGGTGCGAGGCGGCCGGTCTTCACGTCGTCGAGCTTCAGGCCTGGCGTGACGTCGACACGCTCGTCGATCTCGCGATCATCGCGCGCGACCCCATGCTCGAAGGTGCTCCGAAAACGGCGAGGCTCATCTCGGAGCTCGTGCCGTCGTTGCCCGAGCCGCCGCCACTCGAGCTCATCGCGAGCGAGTTGCTCGCCTCGTCACCGTGGCGGGATCACATCGACGATCGGCTGCTCTGGGACGGTCGCGAGACGTCGTATTCCTATCTCGGGGCTCCGCGTGCGGTCTTCGTCGCCGCGATCACCGCCGAGGACGAGATGCTCTTCGTCCGGCAGTACCGCCACCCGGTGCGCGACTGGACGCTCGAGGTTCCGGCAGGATCGGTCGCCGACGGCGAATCATCGCTCGAGGCGGCGCGGCGGGAGCTCCACGAGGAGGTGGGGGGTGAGGCTCGCGACTGGGTGCACCTGACGACGTTCTTCTCGTCGAGTGCGCACCTGAGCCTCCGGTCGGATGCGTGGCTTGCCACCGGCGTCTCCGGGGGAGAGGCGCATCCCGACGAGGAGGAGCGCGTCACGCTCGTGCGGATGCCGCTCGAGGAGGCGGTGAGGACTGCCAGGCAGGGCGGCTTTGCCGAGGGGCAGACCGCCCTGACGATTCTGCTCGCGGCGGAGCGCCTCGAGCCAACCAGAGGAGAGGGAGGCGTATGAACAAGGTCGTTGTCAACCTGACTGCGGGGCCGGAGGACGAGGAGGCGTCGACGATCGCGTATCTCGTAGCAACGGCAGCACAGGATGCCGGGAAGGAAACGCTCTTCTTCATGACCAAGGAAGCCGTGCGCTTCGGTTTCGACGGTGGTGCCGATGGCGTGCAGGACGAGGGACGCCCGTCCCTCGCGGCGCTCTCACAGCAGTTTGCCGACAACGGCGGCACGATCTACCTGTGCCCCGTCTGTGTTCGGAGTCGGGACCTCGACGAGACGACCCTTCTCTCGAACGCGGCCGTTCTCGGAGGAGCTGCGCTCTGGGAGTGGGTCGGGGACGGAGCGACGACGTTCACGTACTGACTGCAATGCCGTCGAGGGGCGCATGCCGGCTTCGCCCGGTGTGAGCCCGGCGCAGCCCGCGGCGCGGTCGTCGTATGCCGTCCGTACCTTCCTCTGGACCCGTGCGGCGATCACCGCCGTTGCGTTGCTCGCCACACTGCTCCCGACGCATGCGCGCCTCGAGCGCGAAGGCGCGAGCCCGCTCCTCCACGATCTCGGGTGGCCAATCGATCTCTGGGCACGGTGGGACAGCGTCTGGTACCTGACGATCGCCGAGCAGGGGTATCACGGAGCCGCAGAGACGCTCGCCTTCTGGCCGCTCTACCCCGCGCTCGTCGCGGTCATCGGAGCCGTGCTCGGCGGCCACGATCTCACGGCCGGCGTGCTCATCTCGCTGGTCTCGCTGCTCGGGTCACTGGTGCTGCTCGAGCGTCTCGGTGTGCGTCTCGTCGGTGGGCCGTCCGCCCGCCGTGCTGTGCTCTACCTGGCGCTGTTCCCGACAGCGTTCTTCTTCGGTGCGGTCTACAGCGAGTCGCTGTACCTGTTTCTCGCGCTGGGGGCGTTCCTCCTCGCCGAGCGGGGGCGCTTCCTTCCCGCCGGAGTCGTCTGCGGTCTCGCCATCCTGACGCGCGTGGCCGGCGTTGCGCTCCTGCCCGCCCTCGCCATCATCGCCTGGCGCTCGGGCGAGCGGCGGCGCGCGGTCATCTCCCTCGCGGCTGCTCCGCTCATCGCCTCGGTGCACCTGCTCGTCGTGCAGGACGCCCGCGGCAGCCTCGATGACCTCTTCGGTGCGCAAGCACTGTGGCAACGGCACCTCTCGCCCACAGGCCCGCTCGGCGGGATCTTCCACGGCCTCGGGAAGGCGTGGACGACCGCTCTCGAGTTGGGCGATCATGGCGGCCCCGATCTCCTCTGGCCGAGTGAGCTCCTGAATGCCGGGTTCCTCGTGCTGTTCGTGGTGCTGACGGTCGTTGTGTGGCGACGGGTCGGCGCGCCGTACGGACTCTTCGCTACCCTCAGCCTTGCCCTCCCACTCAGCTTCCCAGCAACACCGTCGCCGCTTCTGTCGTTGCCCCGCTTCGGGCTCGTCGTCTTCCCGTTCTTCCTCGCGCTCGGCGTTCTCGGAGAGCGCACGCGCGTGAACGCGGCGATCATCGGGGTCAGCTCGGTGCTGCTCGTGCTCGCGACCGTTGAGTGGATCCGCTGGGGGTGGATCGGGTGATCGTGCGCGTCGGTGCACTGATAGCGGTCATCGTCGTAGCTGGTGCTGCCTGGGCGCTGACGCGCCCTGGCGAAGCAGTCAAGCCGAAGGCGGATTCGACGCGTGACGAGATCTGGATCGACCAGGACGGAGATGGCGTGCTCGGACGCGGCCCCGGCGAGCCTCTTGCGCCTCGCAGCGATCTCGCTCCGGTCGCGGGGCCATCGCGTGAGCTCGCGACCTTTGCCCAGATCACCGATGCCCATGTCGTCGACGAGGAGTCGCCTGCCCGACTCGAGCCGCTCGATCGCTTCGGGCCGCCGTTCACGTCGGCCTTCCGACCCCACGAGACGCTGACCGCGCAGGTCCTGGCGGCCACGGTGCGCGCGCTCAACCGGCTCGATCTGCAGGCGGTCGTCGTGACCGGTGACCTGATCGACAACGCGCAGCGGAACGAGCTCGAGACGGCGGTCGCCGTCCTCAACGGCGGTCAGGTCGATCCCGCGAGCGGGGCGCGCGCCTACGAGGGTGTGCAGGATGCGGCGAACCCCGACCCCGTCTACTACCGACCCGATGTCGATCCACCGCGGAATCCAGGCCTGCTCACCTCCGCGCAACGTCGATTCGTCTCTCCGGGCCTCCGCGCTCCCTGGTTCCCACTCCTCGGGAACCACGACGTGCTCGTGCAAGGGAACGTCGCGCCGAGCGCGCGATCGCGCGCGATCGCCGTGGGTGGCCGGAAGCTCTCGGGCCTCGACGACGAGTTCGTGGCTGCCGCACGGGTTGCCGAGCTCCGGCCGCGGAACGTCGAGGAGGTTCTGGCGCAGGGGTTGCCAGGCCCGTCCGTGCGTGTCACCCCGGATCCACGACGTCGCGAGCTCGCCGCCGGTGCCGTCGTGGATCGTCTCCGTCGGGCCAGTGGGCACGGCGGCAATGGGGTGTTGCTGGACTACAGCTTCGAGATCGCCCCGGGAGTTCGCGGCATCGCCCTCGACACGATCCGGCGCGGGAGCGGAGCGGCGGGAATCGTCCGTTCCCGGCAGGTGCTGTGGCTTCGCAGGGCACTCGTCGCGGCGGGCGACGACCACGTCATCGTGTTCTCTCACTCTCCGCTCACGACAGCCGAGGGCGGAGAGAACGCTCTGGCACTCCTCGATGCCGATCCGAAGGTTGTGGCTGTCGTCTCGGGTGACACGCATCGGAATCGGATCACGCTGCGCCCGACGGCGCGCGGGGGCTACTGGCTGATCAGCACATCGTCGCTTGTGGACTATCCACAGCAGGCACGCGTCTTTCGTCTGGGCGAGACAGCCGACGGCCGACTCGTGATCGACACGTGGATGATCGACCATGCGAGCTCGCCGCTCGCCGACATATCGCTTGCGCTCTCGTACCTCGACTACCAGGGAGGTCGGGCAAAGGGGTTCGCCGGTCGACCCGAGGATCGAAACGCGCGCCTGGCGCTCCCTACTCCTCGGTGAGGTCGACGACGACGGATCGCGATGTCGGGGCCCGGCCGAGGAGCAGCGCGACGACGGTTGCGCCGAGCGCGAGCGACGCTGCGGTGGCGGCTATCTCGAGCGGTCCTGCCGTCAGCGGCAGGCTGACGTACGAGGCGGCGAGCGACGCGACCATCGGACCGAGTGCGAAACGCTCGACGACGACTCCGAGAGGGAGTGCAAGGGCACCGATCGTGGCAGCCGCGCCGGCGAAGATGAGGACGATCTGGGCTCGACT
>JAJAZN010000098.1 GCA_026785685.1 Thermoleophilia bacterium | reverse complement strand
GTCGCCGTCGTCGGCGGCCCGAACGACGGAGGCAAGGGACTGTACGTCGAGGATCCGGACGGAAACGGCGTCGAGATTATCGAGCTCGCGCGGCCCTGGCCGACGGCGAGTGGTGGCTAGCTCATGGACTACGGATTGGCAGGGAAGGCAGCGATCGTCACAGGGGCCGCCGGGGGCATCGGGCTCGCGTGCTACCGCGCCCTCGTCGGTGAAGGCGCAAGCGTCGTCGTCGCCGACCTCGACGGGACGGCCGCGATCGCGCGAGCCGGCGAGCTCGGCACGACGTGCGTCGGGGTCGGAGCGGATGTCGCGAACGCCGACGATGCCGAGCGCCTCGTCGAGACCGCGGTTTCCACGTTCGGCCGACTCGACGTGCTCGTCACCTGCGCCGGTGTCTTCCACGCGACTCCCTTTGACACGATCACCGCCGACGAGTGGGACGGCGTCCAGGCGGTGAACCTGAAGGGAACATTCCTCGTCGCCCAGGCGGCGCTGCGGGTGATGATTCCTCGAGGAACGGGACGGATCGTCACCGTCGCATCACTCGCTGGGCAGACCGGCGGCATTGGCGCGGGCGCCTCGTATGCTGCCTCGAAGGCCGGCGTCGTCGCTCTGACGAAGTCGATCGCTCGCCTCGCCGGCCCACACGGGATCAACGCGAACTGCGTCAACCCCGGCCTGATCGAGACGCCCATGCTCGACGGCTGGCCGCAGGAGGCGCTCGAGCAGACCATCGCAGCGACACCGCTCGGCCGCCTTGGTACACCGCAGGAGGTGGCCGATACGGTCGTCTGGCTTGCATCAGACCGTGCCTCCTTCGTCCACGGAGCACACGTGGACGTCAACGGCGGCCTGTACACAAACTGAGTCAACAAACGAAGAGGAGGAACCACGATGGCGACAGCAAAGGTCTGCAGAGGAAGTTGGTGCATGGCGTTCGGGTTCGAGCCGATGGCCTCGCTCGAGCAGGTGGCCCAGGTGCTCTCGGCGTTCAACTACGACGGCATCGAGATCGGCGGCTTCTTCGACCACGCGACGGTCGAGCGGTTTCCCGACAAGGCGAGTCGCGAGAAGCTTCGGGCACATCTGAACGGTCTCGACCTCGAGATCGCGGGCATCGCTCCCGGGCCCTACGGCGACCTGTTCCGCCTGCCCTGGGCGACCGGGTCACAGGAGGTCTACGACGAGTACCTGGAGTACTTCGAGAGCTACCTTCAGCTCGCGGCCGACATGGGGATCCCCGGCATGCGCGTCGATCCCGGCGCAGCAGGCCCTCTCCCGTACGACGCCGACTACGAGCAGGTCTGGGATCGGGTCGTCCGGACCTTCCAGCACCACGCCGAAAAAGGTGCCGAGGTCGGCTGCATGATGCTCTGGGAGCTCGAATCACTGCAGCCGTTCAACAAGCCCACGGAGACAGTGAAGATGCTGAACGACGTCGGGAACGACAACTTCAAGCTGATGTACGACACCGGCCACTTCCAGGCCTGCGGTGTGATCGGCCACAACCACGTGCAGCCGGCCGAAACGCTGCCGAACCAGATCGACTTCATCAAGATGCTGCCCACGAACTCGATCGGGCACATCCACCTGTGCGACACCGACATGAACACCTGCCTGAACATGTTCGGCACGAAATCGAACTTCGGCGACGGGATCATCGACTTCGAAGAGCTGATGCCCGTTCTCGCCGATGCCTACAACGGGGAATGGTGGGCCGTCGACTCGATCCCCATGGGCTCGAAGGCCTGGCAGGACACCTGGGACGGCATTTTCGTAATCAACGACCTTCTCGATCGCCACGTCCGCGGAAAGTGAGGCAATGATGAAAGCAGCAGTCTTCTACGAAGCCGAAGATCTCCGTCTCGAGGATCTTCCCGAGCCAGAGGCCGAGGCAGACGAAGTCGTCGTGCGCGTGCTCGCCTGTGGCTTCTGTGGCTCGGACATCGAGTACTACTACGGCAAGAGTCCGCTCGGCACAGCGGACGGCAAGGGGCCGCTCGTCCTCGGCCACGAGGTGTGCGGCGAGGTCGTCCACGCCGGCAAGCTCGCAGAGCGTTACGGGCTGGCCGAAGGAGACCGAGTGGCCGTCAATCCCGTCCAGAGTTGCAACTCCTGCAATGCCTGCCGCGCCGGCAAGCTGCAGTTCTGTGAGAACCTGACGGTGCTCGGCGTGACCATGAACGGCGGCTTTGCGGAGTTCGCGAAGACGAAGATCGCTCACGCGTACAAGATCCCCGACAGTCTCACGAACGAGCAGGGTGCGTTCGTCGAGATGCTCTCATCGGCGGTGTATGCCGTTCAGAAGGCCGAGATCAAGCCCGAGAACTTCGCCGTCGTCTACGGCCCTGGTCCCGTTGGACTCTCCATGGTGCAGCTCCTCAAGGCCGAGGGTGCGCGGGTCGGGATCGTCGGAACGCGGGACTATCGGCTTCAACTCGCGCTCGACACGGGTGCCGATCACGCCTGGAACGTCAGCGACGAGAACTCGCCGTTCTACGCACCCGACCTCGCGGAGGCAATCAAGGCGGCCAACGACGGCGATCTGGCCGATCGCGTGCTCGTAGCGACCGCTTCGGTGCAGGCAAACCAGCAGGCAATCGAGATCTCCGGACCCGGGTCGGTCGTCGTGTTGATGGGCCTCGCCGGCCCGCACGACTCGATCACGGTGCCGCTCCTCTCGAACCTCTACCTCGACAAGACGATCCGCTTCTCGCTGCTCTATCCCCTCCAGTGGCCGACGGCGATCCGGATCCTCGAAGGCAAGACCGTCGATACGAGCAGGATCATCACGCACTCGGCCACGCTCGACGGCATCGCGCCGGCAATCGAACGCGTCCTCAACAGGGACGACTCTGTCATCAAAACCGTCATCACTCCATAGGGGGCAATCATGGCCGAACCGCGCTTCTCCGTCTCCCAGATCACGACGTTCCATCAGACCTTCGAGCAGGACCTCGCCACGTACCGTGAGGCCGGCGCCGAGGGAATCGGGGTGTGGGAGTTCAAGCTGGGTGACGACGACGCCGATACCGTCGCGCGTCTGAAGGAGTCGGGGCTCAAAGCAACAACGTGCATTCCGGGGACGCTCTCGATCTTCCCCGTTCCGTTCCCCGGCCCGACGGATCCGGAAGAGAGGACACAGGGCCTGTGCGACGCGATCCAGCGATTCGCGCCCTTCGAGCCCGAGGTGATCCTGTGCCTCACGGGTCACCCGGGCGAGGGGGCGGATCCGGTCGAATCGAGGCGGATCGTCGTCGAAGGACTGCGGCGCTGCGCGAAGGTTGCAGCGGAGCACGGGCTCACTCTCGGGCTCGAGCCACTTCACCGCAAGGTCTACGGGCACTGGTCGATGATCGGGACGATCCCGGAGACGATCGATCTGATGGACGAGATCGACGAGCCGAACGTGAAGCTCCTCTACGACGTGTACCACCTCTGGGACACGGACGACGTTCTCGAGCACACCGTCAAGAACGGCAGCCGCATCTCCTCGAGCGTCCACATCTGTGACTGGCGCGATCCGACGCGGAACGACTTCGACCGAGCCCTTCCGGGCGACGGGATCATCGATCTGCCCGCGATCTTCGGGGCGCTCGAAGCGGGTGATGCTATCGAGTGGGTCGACCTCGAGATCTTCTCGGATGACGGCTCGTTCAGCGATCAGGACTTCGACGACTCGCTGTGGAAGCAGGATCCGGTGGATGTCTGCCGGCGGGGCAAGGCGGGATTCCAGAAGGCATGGGCGGCGCGGAAGGCACCCTCCTGATGCGTCTCGCCGGGAGAGTCGCGCTCGTCACCGGCGCCTCACACGAGCGCGGTATCGGCCGCGGTATCGCACTCGCTCTCGCCGCGGAGGGAGGCGCAGTGGCGGGGGGGGGCCTCGGGGTTGTAGGGGCGGGGGGGGCACAGGGCGCCCAAAAACCCCCCCCGGGGCGGGCAACAACCCTTTG
>JAJAZN010000097.1 GCA_026785685.1 Thermoleophilia bacterium | reverse complement strand
CGGCCCGCCGCCCCCGCGGGGGGGGGGTGGGGGGGGGGGCGGGGGGGGGGGGGCCCCCCCGCGCGGGCGGCGCCCCCCGCGCGCGGGCGGGGCCCGCCCGGCGCGCGCCCCACTTCCACGTCTTCTCCGAGCGGGGTGTGCCCGGAACGCTCGCCGAGCGTGTGGCCGTCCCGAGCCGCAACCTCCTGCCTCTTCCGGCAGGATTCTCGTTCGTCGAGGCCGCGTGCCTGCCGGTCGCCTACCTGACCGCGTTTCGGATGCTGTTTACGCGCGCGAGTCTCAAGCCCGGCCAGAGCGTTCTCGTCCAGGGCGCGGGCGGCGGGGTCTCGACGGCGGCGGTGCTGCTCGGGAAGGCAGCCGGCCTCGTCGTGTACGTGACAAGCCGCAGCGAGGAGAAGCGTGCTCACGCACTCGAGATCGGTGCCGCGGGAGCGTTTGCCCCGGGAAGTCGCCTCCCACACCGGGTCGACGCTGTGCTCGACTCGGTCGGCAAGGCGACCTGGGATCATTCGCTGAAGTCACTCCGCACCGGCGGCACGGTCGTCGTCGCCGGAGCAACGAGTGGCCCGGACCCGTCCGCCGACCTGGCGCGGATGTTCTGGCGGCAGCTGACGGTACGTGGATCGTCGATCGGAACGCGCGACGAGTTCCGCGAGATGTGCGCCTTCCTCGAGCAGACCGGAGTGAAGCCGCTCGTCGACTCCGAGTTCGCGCTCTCGGATGCCCGGGCAGCATTCACGCGTCTCCACGAAGGCAGTGAGTTCGGGAAGATCGTCCTCACTCCCTGACCGTAGTGCGGCGTCTCACAGCGTTTGAGGGGAAACAGCATTGTTGTGAGACGCCGCCTTACCCCAATCAACATGGAGTGGAGTGTCCCGCAACGATCATTTTGGGTCTAACTTTGCGGGACACTCCACTGGATTGGCTAAAGGACACACCATGCAACGCCTCGGCTTCGTCGGGCTCGGCAATCTCGGGCGGCACCTCGCAGCAAGCCTGTTCGAAGCGGGATTTCCGCTGACCGTGAACGACCGCGACGAGGCGGCCGCCTCGTCGCTCGTCGAGGCGGGCGCCGTCTGGGCCGCGTCCCCGAAGGAAGTCGCGGCCGCCTCCGACACCGTCTTCACCTGCCTCCCGTCCCCGAAGGTTGTCGAGGAAGTTCTCTGTGGAGACGACGGAGTGCTCGAGGGTCTCGCTGCGGGCGGCACGTGGATCGACTCGAGCACGAACGACCGCCACGAGCTCCTCCGGCTCGCGGAGGTCGCGGCGGCGCTCGGCGTCCGGACGCTCGAGGCACCGGTCACCGGTGGCGTTCATCTCGCTGCGTCCGGTCAGATCACGGTGCTCGTCGGGGGGGACGCTGACGTCTTTGCCGAGCACCTCCCGGCGTTCGAGGCGATCGGCGGCAAGGTCTTCTACATCGGCCCGCTGGGCACCGCCTCGGTGATCAAGGTGATTACCAACATGCTCGCGTTCATCCACCTCGTCGCCGCGGGAGAGGCGCTGATGCTCGCAAAACGTGGCGGTCTCGACCTCGCACAGTCGTTCGAGGTGATCAAGGCGAGCTCGGGCACGAGCTTTGTCCACGAGACGGAGAGCCAGGTGATCCTGAACGGGAGCTACGACATCGGGTTCACCATGGATCTGGCCTGCAAGGACCTCGGCTTCGCGCACGAGCTGGGCGACGAGTTCGGTGTTCCGCTCGAGCTCGGCTCGCTCGTCGAGCAGACATTCATCAAGGCACGTGAGGAGTACGGCGGCGCGGCGTGGTCGCCGATGGTGGTGAAGCTGCTGGAGGATCAGGTCGGCACCGAGCTGCGGGCGCCCGGGTTTCCAGAACAAATAACAGCGTAGGTGCCAGGCTTCAGCCTGGCTCCTACTCAGATCTACGCGCGAAGGTGCGTCTGGAGGCTCGCGCAGAAGCGAGGTTCCAACGGCTGTAGGTCTAAAGTAGAAGCCAGGCTAAAGCCAGGCATCTACGCTGTACTTAGGAGTGAGGTGGAGATCGTCGCCGTCGTACGGGTGCGCCGCAGCAACGGCCTCGTCCAGCTCGACGCCGAGTCCGGCTGCCTTCGAGGGAACGACATAGCCGTTCTCCCACTCGATCGGCGTCTTCAGGATCTCGGCGTGGAAGCCGCCCCAGTCCCGGATCCCCTCGAGTACGAGGAAGTTCGGGCTGCAGGCGCTGAGCTGGATGTTCGCGGCGCCGACGACCGGACCGCAGTAGAGGTGGGGTGCGATCTGGGCGTAGTGCGCCTCGGCCATGCCGGCGATCTTCTTCGCCTCGAGGATGCCGCCGACCCGACCCAGGTTCAGCTGCAGGATCGCTGCGGCGCCGGTTTCGAGCACGCGTGAGAACTCGTACTTCGTGGTCAGGCGCTCGCCGGTCGCGATCGGGATCGACGTGCCGCGCGCGACCTTCGCCATCTCCTCGGGGATCTCGGGTGGCGTCGGCTCCTCGAACCAGAGCGGGTCGTACTGCTCGAGGCGCTGTGCGAGGCGAATCGCCCCCGCGGGCGTGAACTGTCCGTGCGTGCCGAAGAGCAGATCGCAGGAATCGCCGACGGCCGCGCGCACCTGGCGGACGTAGCGCTCGGAGCGCTCGAGCTCCTCGAGGCTCGGCTGCCGGGGATCGAAGGTCGAATAGCTGCCCGCCGGATCGAACTTGAGCGCGGTATGACCGAGCGCCAGGTACTCCGCGGCGCGCTTGGCTGCGAGGTCGGCGTCGAAGTAGACGTTCGTGGTGTCGCCCGGCTCGGGATAGAGGTACGTGTAGCCGCGGAGCCGCTCGTGCACGAGCCCTCCGAGCAGCTCGTAGACGGGCTTCTCGACGGCCTTGCCGACGATGTCCCAGCACGCCATCTCGATCCCGCTCAGCACGCCGACGAGCGAGATGTCGGGGCGCCCCGAGTAGCCCTGGCCGTAGACGTCGCGCCAGAGTCGCTCGATCCGGAATGGATCGGCGCCGATCACGTGGCGGCCACAGACGTCCTCGATCATCTGCGTGACGACGTGGGGGCCGAAGGTGGCCGTATAAACCTCGCCGATGCCCTCGATCCCATCGTCGGTCGTCAGCTTGAGGAAGATGAAGTACTTCCCACCGAAACCGGGCGGCGGATTGCCGACGACGAACGTTTCGAGCTCGGAGATCCTCATCGTGATGGGACGTTGTACCAAATACGGAACACTCGCGACGTGACGTCGCAGGGCTACGGTCTGTAACGCTCGGGCTATCATCCGCGTGTGGCGTCCTACGATGGGCCTGTTAATCGGCTCGTATGACGCGCATTACTTCCTCGGCGAAGAGCGTCATCGACGACAGCACGAGTTCGTGCGAGAGGCCGCCTTGTGCCGTCGCCGCAACGAAGTGCCCGAGGCCGGGGACGGAGTCGAGCTCCCGCAGGAATGAGACCGCTTCCGCCGGGCCCGTCACGAGTCGTGTTCCCAGGGCGTCGGCGCGGTCGGCGAACGCCGCTGGCGTCGCCGCGATTGGCGGTCGGCGTCCCGCCGCGGACATCAGCTGGTGCATTCTGAAGGCGGGCTCGAGGAAGTCGGAGCGAGCCTGGGCCCGCGTCGGTGCGATGTAGGTGTCGAAGGTCGAAAGCGGGAACTCCATGCGTACGGGCTCGTGGCCGCGGCCCTCGAGCATCGCCCGCATCGCGAGCATGTTTCGTGTGTAGTCGGCCAAGTCTCCTCCGGAGGGCGACGTCGCGATCCGGAGGCCATGCCCGGCGGCAAGCTCGGCTGATTCGAGACTGTTTGCGGCAACCCAGATCGGGATCGGAGACTGGAGGGGCTGCGGAAACGTCGCCAGCCCTTCGGGCTGCGGGCCGTCACCCCACAGGCCACGTACTGTCTCGAGGCTCTCCCAGAACGTCGCTTTGCTCGTGTCGGGATCGACGCCGTGCAGCGCGAGCTCGGAGGCGAGATTCCCGCGGCCGACGCCGAGCTCGAGGCGTCCGCCGCTCAGGACGTCGACGAGCGCGTAGCTCTCGGCGATGTGGATCGGCCGGTGATATGGCAAGATTGCCGCCATCGAGCCGAGACGGACACGGGTCGTCTTCATCGCGATCGCAGCGAGGAGTACGGCTGGCGACCCGACGACGCCGAACGCGGAGTGGTGCTCGGTGACCCAGACCGAGTCGTAGCCCAGTTCGTCTGCGGCGATAGCCTGCTCGAGCAATTCGGCGAAGTCCCGCGTGTAGTCGCCGCTCACGTTCGGTGCGATCAAAAGGATTCCGAACTTCATCGGGTCAGACCGGCGCGATTGCCGGGCAGCGCGCCGGCGCGTCTTCGAATACCCAGGCGTAGTACGACGCGAGTTGCTCGGCCAATGGGCGCGGCTCCCAGTCGAACTCGCTGCGCACGCGTTCGATTGCGTAGGCGTTCCAGCGTGCGCGTCGCAGGGCCGGATCATGGTCGATGTCGGCGCTCTCTCCGTCGGCGACCACCGTACGGCGGAGCGACGGGTGGATGGCAGCCACGAGGTCGAGTAGGTCCGAGATGCTCGTCAGCTCGCCGGCAGCGACGTTGTAGCACGTGTGCCGAGGCTCGACCGCGCCGAGGAGTGAGCAAAGCGCCTGCGAGATGTCTTCAGAGCTGAGGAAGTCGCCGACCGCCGACAGCGATCGTCGGGTAACCCTGACCGGCCGGTCATCGATGATCGCCCGTGCGATCGCGTAAGGAGGCGACATGAGCGTACGGCTCGACGTGACTCGCTCCATCGGGCCGAAAACCCAGCTCAGGCGTACCGCGCGCACGTCGAGGCCGAAGAGGGCGCCATAGCGGTACGCGATCAGTTCCGATGTGTACTTGGAGATCGCATAGAGCTCCGGTGGATTGAACGGGCCTGTCTCCGGTTGTGGTTCCTCGGGGCTGTCCGCCGTCGCATCGCCGTACACGCCACCGCTACTGAGGTAGAGAAAACGTTCGAGCGAGGGGAGCTGCCGCGCCCACTCGAGAACGTTCGTCGTACCGACGATGTTCACGTTGACGAATCGAGTCGGGTCGTCGATCTCCCATTGCGGCACGTGCGCGGCCATGGCGGCGTGCACGACGTGTGTGATCTCGTCCTGCCCCGGGACGGCGGCGAGTGACTCGGGGCTCGTGATGTCGCCGAGGTGAATTGCGACCCGGTCACCGAACGGGACAAACAGCGCGTGCGCGAGATCGTCGACGGTTCGATCGAACACGATCGTCCGGACGTCGGCGTCATCCTCGAGGAGTCGCCTGACGAGGTTGCTTCCGACGAATCCCGCGCCTCCCGTGACTACAATAACGTTCCTTCTCATATCTCGTATACTACGTCGTTCAACCGGCCCTCGAAGTGACCGAGAGGAGCGAGCCATGCATCTGACGCTTCGCGAGGAGGAACGCCTTCAGATCTGGACGGCGGCGGAGATGGCGCGCCGCCGGCTCTCTCGCGGGGTGAAGCTCAACTATCCGGAGGCGACTGCCCTGATCTGCGACGAGATTCTGGAGCGTGCCCGCGAGGGGTCGATCCCTCTCCTGGTCGACATGATGGACTACGGGGCGCGGATCCTGACGCGCGAGGACGTCATGGACGGGGTACCTCAGATGATGAAGATGGTGCAGGTCGAGGCCCTCTTCCCCGATGGGACGAAGCTCGTAACCGTCATGAACCCGATCCGCGGCTGAAGGAGAAGCGATGGCGACCCCAATAAACTCTTCCCAGTGGATGCCGCCTCCGATTCCCGAGTCGATCGTTCCCGACGAGGCTTTCGAGGTCGGTCAGCCGGGGACGGTCGGGCTGATCGAGTTCGCGAGCGGGCAGATCGAGATCAACGCGGGCCGCGAGTCGAAGGAGATGGTGCTGGTGAACACAGGCGACCGGCCAATTCAGATCGGGGCGCATTATCACCTGGCCGAAGCGAACAAGGCGATGGCGTTCGATCGCGAGGGAGCGTTCGGCTTTCGGCTCGACATCGCGAGTGGAAGCGCGATCCGCTTCGAACCGGGCCAGAGTCGGAAGGTGAAATTGACCCGCTTCGCAGGAGCGGAGGTGTCGTTAGGCATGAATGACATCACCAATGGTTCGATGCGCAGCGAGGCGACGATGCGGCGCGCGATGCGCCGGCTCCACGAGCAGGGCTACTGCTTCGAAGCGGATACAGCTGATAACAGGCGTCGGGCGGACACGCTGCACGGGGCCGACCCGGCCGCTGGCAAGTCCTCCCGCGCCAGCTCGGGGAAGCGTCCTGCCAAGACCCCGCGGACAAGAAGGAAGTCATCGTGACCACTTCGATCGACCGACCTGATTACGCGGCCCAGTACGGGCCGACCACCGGCGATCGCATCTATCTTGCCGACACCGGGCTCGTCGCGGAGATCGAGCGCGACCTCACCACGTACGGCGATGAGCTCGTTTTCGGCGGCGGTAAGACGATTCGCGACGGCATGGGCCAGGTCTCGCGCTTCAAGCGCTCCGACGGTGCCCTCGACATGGTTGTGACGAACGTTGTTCTGCTCGACCCGATCCTCGGTGTCGTCAAGTGCGATATCGGCATCCTCGACGGCAAGTTCGTCGGCATCGGGAAGGCCGGAAAACCGGACACGATGAACATCACGCCGGGATTGATCGTCGGCCCGAATACGGACATCCTCTCGATGGAGGGGCGGATCGCGACCCCCGGACTGATCGACATCCACCCACATTTCGACTCGGTGCAGCAGCTCTACGAGTACGAATCGGCCGGCGTGACGACGGTGATCGGTGGTGGCTCGGGTCCGAAGACGGTGGGGATCGAGTGCCCGGGCGCCTGGAACCTGCAGCGGATGCTCGAGGCGATGGCGGACTTCCCGCTCAACTTCGGCAACTTCGGCAAGGGAAACTCCTCGGATCCAGGGTCAATCGTCGAGCAGGTGATCGGCGGCGCGACCGGGATGAAGATTCACGAGGACTGGTCGAGCTCGCCCTCGGCGATCCGCACGTGCCTCTCCGTCGCTGACGAGTACGACTTTCAGGTGCAGTTGCATGCCGACACCCTGAACGAGACCGGCTACTACGAAGACACGATGGAGGCGATCGCCGGCCGCGTCATGCACATCTACCACTGTGAGGGCGCGGGCGGCGGCAACGCTCCCGACATGATGCGCTGCGTTGGCGAGCCGAACGTCCTGCCGAGCTCGACCAATCCAACGAACCCGTTTTCGCTCAACACCTACGACGAAGAGATCGACATGTTGATCACGTGTCACAACCTCAACAAATCGGTTCCCTCGGATATGGCCTTCATCCAGGGACGGGCCCGCGCAGAGACGATGCGCGCGGAGGATGTGCTGCACGACGTCGGTGCTATTAGCATGATCGGCTCCGACAGTCAGGGCGTGGGACGGGCGGCGGAAAGCCCGCAGCGTTCGTTCCAGCTCGCGGCCGTCAACAAGGTGCGGTTCGGGCCGTTACCGGAGGATTCGGTACGGAACGATAACTTTCGGATCCGGCGTTACCTCGCGAAGGTCTCGATCAATCCTGCAATCTGCATCGGGATCGACTCATACGTCGGCTCGGTCGCGCCGGGGAAGATCGCAGACCTCGTGTTCTGGCGTCCCGAGCTCTTCATCGCGAAGCCCGAGGTGACTCTGAAGGGCGGGTTCATCAGCTGGGCGGTAATGGGCGACCCTGCCGGCTCCTTGATGACGTGCCAGCCACTGAAGTATCGGCCCCAGTACGGTCATTACGGGCGTAACCCACGGCGCCTCGCGTACTCGTTCGTCACGGAGGCCGCGATCGCTGACGGTCTCGGCGACAAGATCGACTGTCAGCAACTCCTACCCGTGAGGCGGACGCGGACGATCTCCAAGCGGGACATGGTCGCCAACGACTCGATGCCGCAACTCGAGATCGACCCCGAGACCTACAACGTCTACATGGAGGGCGAACGGATCACGGTCAAGCCGGCGAAGACCCTTCCACTGACGCAGCTCTACTACCTGCGATGACGCCGACCTCGCCTACCGTGGTCGAGGAGGTGATGGGGATCCTCTCCGACTACGAGGGTTCGATCCGCGAGGTCGACCCGTTGGAGTTGACGTCCGAGGAGCGAGCGCGCGCACATCTGCGCGGCCGCACGAGGGGTGGGCGTGAGCTGCTCGTCTCGCTCGAGCACGGACGGGAACTCGAGGAAGGGGATCTGCTGGTGGTCGAAAACGGCGTCGCGGTTGTTGTCGCGGCCGCGGCAGAAGACGTACTGGAGGTGCTACCTGCGAGCCCTCGGGAATGGGGCGTCGCCGCGTATCAACTCGGCAACATGCACAGGCCGCTCCGTTTCAATGACAACGGCTTCCTGACACCCTACGAGCCTTCGAGCGAGGATACTCTGCGCAGTGTCGGAGTAAGCTGTCGGCGTCGACGACGCGGTTTCACCGGTGAGCGCGTTGGCTCGGTGACCGGCCATCACCATGATCACGACCACGATGGCTGAGGCCGACCGGCTCCTCTACCTGCTCCAGGTAGCGAGCGCCACCTTCCCGACCGGAGCTTTCGCTCACTCGCTCGGCTTCGAGACGCTCGTGGCTGACGGCGAGATCGGTGACGCGGACGCGCTCGCGGCTGCTGCGGAGCTGTGGCTACGGTTTTCGCTCGGGCCGCTCGACGGAACCGCTGTGGCGCACGCCCGCGAGGCGGCAGGCGCAGGCGACCTCGACACGCTTGCACAGATCGACGAGTTGCTGGGTGCGCTCAAACTGCCACGCGAGTCGGCGGAGGCAAGCGTTTCGACCGGTACAGCATTCCTCCGCTCCGTCGAGTCGGCCTTCGGTGGTAGCCACCTGCGCGCCTACAGCGACGCGATCGCAGGCGGCGACTGTGAGGGCCACGCGGCCGTCGTCTTCGGCGTTGCTGCGGCTGATGCGGGCATTCCGGTCGAGCAGGCGCTCCTCGCGTTCCTCCAGTCGGGCCTCGCGAATCTCGTCGGCGTCGTCGGTCGCCTCGTCCCGCTCGGCCAGCTCGATATCCAGCGCGTGTTGGCGGAAGCGCGCGCGAGCATCCGCAAAGCCGCCCGCGCCGCGAGCGTGGCACGTCTCGAGGACGTAGCCAGCGCCGTTGCCTTTCTCGACGTCGCCTCGATGCGGCACGAGCGCGTCTACACCCGTCTCTGTATCTCTTAGAGCAAGGAGTTCGCGATGCGTAAACCTGTCCGGCTCGGTATCGGCGGTCCCGTCGGATCCGGCAAGACCGCCCTCGTCGACCGTCTGGCTCGCGAGCTCAGCGGCCGTTACTCGCTCGCCGCGGTCACGAACGACATCTTCACGAAGGAGGATGCCGAGTTCCTCACCCGTAGCGGCTCGCTCCCGCCCGAGCGGATCCTGGGCGTCGAGACTGGCGGCTGCCCGCACACGGCGATCCGGGAAGATGTCTCCATGAATCTGCAGGCAATCGAGGACATCTCGCGGCGAAACCCCGACCTCGACCTCGTCTTCGTCGAGAGCGGAGGCGACAACCTCGCCGCCACCTTCAGCCCCGACCTCGTCGAGGCGCACATCTACATCATCGATGTCGCCGGTGGCGACAAGGTGCCGCGCAAGGGTGGGCCTGGAATCACCAAGTCCGACCTCCTGGTGATCAACAAGATCGACCTTGCCCCGTTCGTCGGCGCGGATCTGGGGGTCATGGAACGTGACGCAGCGAGGATGCGTGGCGACCGGCCCTTCCTCTTCACCGACCTCCGCGGGGGCACGGGAGTTGCCGGGGTCGTCGCCTGGGTCGAACGCGAGGTTCTCTTCGCAACGGTAGCGAGCTGACACCTGCTGCGCGTGAACGGCCCACCTGGTCCCGACCCGAGCTGGGTGATCGGCAAGCACGCCTTCCTGGCGCTGCGCGTCATCCCTCGCAACGGGCGCTCCGAGATCGAGCCGACGCTGCGGCGGATTCCCTACCAGTGGCAGGGCTACCACTATCAGGATCACGACGACCAGCCGTTCCTTCTGCTCCACAACTCGGCTGGCGGGTTCGTCGAGGACGACGTCGCCGAGCTCCACGTGCGGCTCGAGCCGACGACCCGAGCTCTCTTCACGACGACGGCGGCGACGAAGTTCTACAAGTGCGAGGGCGGGGGTGTCTGTGAGGACATCGTGGACGTGGAACTCGGCACCGGCGCCCTCTTCGAGTACCTTCCGGACGAGGTGATCCCGTACGCTCGGAGCCGGGTCTCGCGGCAGACGCGGTTTCGCCTCGAGCATGGTGCCAGTCTCTTTGCCAGCGACATTCTCTCCGCCGGGCGGATCAATTACGGCGAAGGCGAGGCATTTGCGTTCACGAGCATGCGCTCGGATCTAGAACTTCGCGTTGACGGGCGCCTTGTTTTTGGCGACCGCCTTCGTGCGGTAGGGCCGGACGCGGTCGCCGCGCTCCCATCGCTCTGGGCCGGGAAGCGGTATCTCGTCACGGTGCTCGCCTACGGCGAGGGACTGGGCGAGGGATGCGAAGCGACCGCCGAGGAGGCCGCGGCGTCCGTGGTGGGCGTCAGGGTGGGGGCGACCCGTAAGGGCGCGCTCATCTGTGTGCGCGTGCTCGCCGACCAGAGCTGGCAGGCGCATGAGGCGGTTCAGCTGATCTGGGCTGTTCTCCGCCCGGATCTCGCGGGTAAGCCTGCCCGGGTGATCGCGAAGAGTTGACGCCGGCCGCGTTATCTCCGCATCATATCTCGTATACTGCTTTGATGATCGATTGTGACATCCACCATGTGATCGCGGATCAGGCCGACTTCCTGTCGTACATGGATACGGCTCAGCGCGAGTGGTTCCAGACGCGCGGGGATCTCGGTCTGCCGGGATACCCCTGGAGTCACCCCTTCGGTTTTGCGAATGACGAGGGTCTCCTGGAGCCCGGGTATGCGCCTGGCGCGCTGGAGCGGATCTCGCGGGAGGCACTCGACGCCTATGGCGCCGACATCGGGATCCTCCACGCAAACGATGCATCGACAGTATCTCTGATGGCCAGCCCCTATCGTGCCGCCGCCTTCGCACGTGCGCATAACGACTGGGTGCGGGAGCAGTGGCTCGACGGTGAGCCGCGCCTGCGGGGATCGATCCTCTGTCCGGCTCAGGATCCATTGGCGGCCGCGCGCGAGATCCAGCGAGCTGCGGGGACGGATGACCGGTTCGTGGAGGTGCTGCTCTGCGCGGGATCCGAACGCCCCTACGGTGAGCCGCGCTATCTGCCGATCTTCGAGGCGGCGGCCGAGTGTGGGCTGCAGGTCGCGATCCACACGAGCGGCGAGGGCATGGGAATCGCCGCTCCCGGGGGTGGAGTCGGGCCCCACACGTTCTACATCGAGTGGCACACGGTCGGCTCCGCGACCAGCGTGATGTCGCATCTCGTGTCGCTCATCTGCAACGGCATCTTCGAGCGCCTGCCGACCTTGAAAGTCATGCTGCTCGAGGGCGGCGTCGCCTGGCTCCCGGGACTCCTGTGGCGCCTGGACACGAACTGGCGCGCTTTGCGGGCGGAGGTGCCCTGGCTCGAGCGACGCCCCAGCGAGATCATGCGCGATCATGTGCGCTTTTCGACCCAGCCACTCGAGCATACGGACGGCCACGATTCGTTGCTCTTCGAGATGCTCGAGGCCGCGGGTGCTCCGGACATCCTCTGCTTCGCGTCCGACTATCCTCACTGGGACTGGGACGATCCGAAGTTCGTCATCAATAGGCTGCCCAAGGCGTGGCGCCACAAGGTCATGCACGAGAACGCCGCGGCCTTCTACGGGGACAAGCTGGGGCTCGTCACAGCATGAGGGAGTGGCACGACGTCGCCTCTCTCGAGAAGGTGGTACGCGACGGACGAGCCATCGTCCGTGTCGGCGGACGTGAGATCGGAGTTCTCGTCGACCCGAGCGACGGCAGTCTCAAGGCGCTGCGTAATCGGTGTCCGCACGTCGGGTCTCCCCTCTGTCTCGGAACCCTGCGGACGCGGGAGAGCGGCACGCCGGGTGCCTACTCCCTCGAGGAGGGGAAAGTGCTTCGTTGCCCACACCATGGTTGGGAGTTCGACCTCGTCTCAGGTGTCTGTCTCGACGATCCTGGGATGCGCGTGGCCGTCTACGATGTGAAGGTTCTCGAAGGCCGCGTGCATGTGTTGGCCTAGTCTGGATCCACCGTTTTGCCGGATCACGCACAACGGTGGTTTCGGGCTACGCTCGAAGGCACCCGCCGGTTGACGGGGTCGCCTCGCGAAAAAGTCTGGCTCACCCGGGCGATCGCGCTCGCCGTGGAGACCGCGGAGGCCGGTGGGCGTCCCTTCGGTGCCGTTGTCGCACTCGGTGGAGAGATGGGTGGGGAGGGGGTCAACCGCTATATCGCTGACGACGACCCGACGGCGCATGCGGAGGTCGTTGCGTTGCGAAACGCGGGGCGCGCGCTCGGGAGCCCGGAGCTGTCCGGGGCGACGTTGGTGGCAAGCACCGAGCCGTGCCCGATGTGTCAGGCGGCCGCTCTGCTCGCGGGCGTCGTGCGGACCGTCTTCGCAACCACCGAACTCGAGGCGGCAGAGCGGGGGTACGATGCGCGGGAGCTCCTGGCTGATCTCGGCCGTCCATTGTCGGAGCGGAAGATGATGGCCGTCCGCCGACTCCCGATCGACAGTGAGGCTCTCCCGTACGAGGCGGCGGCGCGGGCCGCTATCGATCAGGGTGAACCGGGATAGCCCCGCGGCGCGAGTCGTCCGCGCCCCGGTGTTGCCACGAGCGTTCGATCTTCTATGAGCACTTCACCACGGCTGATCGTCGTGACGGGCAGTCCCTGAACGGTGATCCCGTCGTACGTCGAATAGTCAATGTCAGAATGGAGAACCTTGTGTGACAAGGTGAGCTTCGGTTCGGGGTCGAAGACGACGAGATCGGCGTCGTACCCGATCTCCACGCGCCCCTTCGTCGGGAGACCGCAGACGACTGCGGGGCGCGTGCAGCACGCATCCACCCAGCGCTGCACGGACATCCGCCCAGCCAGGACGCCAAATGTGTGGAAGAGCGACAAGCGTGTCTCGATCCCGCTCGTTCCGGGCGGTGTATAGAGCTGTCCGTCGGGACCGGAGACACGACGTCGTGGCCCGTGATCCGTCGAGATCACGTCTAACGTCCCGTCGCCGAGCGCAGCCCACAGCGCCTCCTGGTGCGCGGGCGTCCGGAGGGGCGGGCTAAACCTGAGAGCCGTGCCGCTGACCGGGTCATAGATGTCTGCGTCGCTGAGCAGGACGTACTGTGTGCAGACTTCGCCGTAGACCTCTTGTCCGCGGGCGCGCGCAGCGCGCAATTCTCGGAGCGCCTCCGAGGCAGTCATGTGGAAGATCAGCACCCGTGCGCCGGCGGTCTGGGCGAGTGCGAGTGCACGGTGGGTGGCTTCGGCTTCGAGCTCTGGCGGGCGTGCGCTCAGGTGCCATTCAGGCCCGGTGCGGCCCGCGAGGCGATTCTGGCGCTCGAGTTCCTCGATCACCTGCTGGTGCTCGGCGTGGACGATCGCGAGCCCGCCGCATGAGGCCACCGCCTGCATCGCGGCGAAGATGATCTCGTCCGGGAGTGCGTAGGTTTCGTAGTTCATGAAGAACTTGAAGCTGGGAAAGCCGCGTCCAGCGATATCCGGGATCTCGGCGACCCGCTCGAGAGACGCCTCGCGGAGGTTGACGTGCACGCTGTAGTCGATCAAGGACGACGACTCGGCTTCGGCGAGGCGGCTGTCGAGTCCGTCGCTCAACGAGGTTCCCACTTCGACCTGCGCCTGATCGACCATCGTCGTCACGCCGCCGAATGCTGCGGCGCTCGTGCCGGTTTGAAAGGTGTCGTCGTAGACGTCGTGAGCCCGGTTCGTCCGCATGTGAACGTGCCCGTCGATCGCGCCGGGGAGGACGTACATTCCCGTTGCGTCGATCTCACGCGTGCCTCTGAGGCGCTCTCCGATCGCAGCGATCTTCTCGCCGCGCACACCGACATCGGCAACAACGCTGCGGTCGGATCTAATTATCGTCCCCCCGCGCACAACGAGATCGTATGTCACTCTGGCACCATATACGACATATGGTCGAGCGGCCCTACTAGCCGGCGGTCCAGCCACCGTCGAGGGTCAGGATCGCGCCGTTCACGAACTCCGCCTCGAGCAGGTAGCCGATCGCCTCGGCGACCTCCGTTGTCGTGCCGGGACGGCCGGCGAGCAGCCGTCCGTGCGTCCGCTCGTGCTCGCGCTGAGCGGCGTCCGTCTGTGACTCGCTGGCCTGGAACAACGGCGTCTCGATCGGTCCCGGGCACACGCAATTTGCCCGGATCCTGTCGCCGGCGTGATCGACGGCGAGGCAGCGCGTGAGGCCGATTACTCCTGCTTTCGAGGCACAGTAGGCGGGGCTCGCGAGGCACCCAACAAGCCCGTACTGCGAGCTGACGTTGACGATCGAGCCTCCGCCCGCCGCACGGAGCAGTGGAATGACGGCACGGCAGACATGGAAGACTCCCGTGAGGTTTACCCCCACCGTTTGGTTCCACTCCTCGAGCGCCGTTTCCACGACATCTCCCGTGTAACCGCCGATGCCCGCGACGTTTACCGCCGCGTCGAGCCCTTCGAACTCTGCAGCGACGGCTCCGATTGCGGCCTTCACGTCGTCGAATGACGCCACGTCAGCTTCGAGACCGACGGTTGTCGCGCCCCGCGACCGAAGCTCGTCGATCGTCCGACCGAGGTCGGCCCCGTTCCGATCGAGCCCGGCAACCGCTGCACCCCTCGCTGCCAGGTACTCACAGAGAGCGCGACCGATCCCCGAGCCGGCGCCGGTGACGAGGATGCGGCTGCCTGCGATCATCCCGCGGTGCCCGTCAACGGCTCGACGAGAACGGTGTCGCCGCTCACGAGCGCGTGCTCGCAGGCAACGACCGCCGCCAACGTGCTTGCTGCCTCCCGCGGAGAGCAGATAACGCCCTCTGGATCGCGTCTGCGAGCTGCGTCGACAAAGCGGATCAGCCCGATGGCGAAGGGACGCTCGCCGGCAGGATCGGGGAGGACTGGCTCGCCGGAGTCGCGGCGCAGCGAGAAGACGGGGTCGAGGTCGAGCTCGTACATCGACTTTGAGCCGAAGGCCGTAAGCCGGTGACGGCTCGGGTACGTCTCGGGCACCCAGAGGACATGGACGATGCCGAGGGCGCCCGATGCGAAGTGGAGCGTCATCGCCACGCCTGTCTCGGTCGCCGTGGCCAGGTCCGAAGCGTGGCCAAGCCCCTGCGTGACGAGCCTGCTCCCCGCGGCTTGAACAGAGACGATCTCGCCGCCGACCGCGCGCTGTAGGTCGATGTGGTGGCTGCCACGCTCGGAAATCAGCCCACCGGAGAGTGCAGCGTTCGAAAACCAGCTCCGTGCTTGCGTGATGCCAATGCCCTCGCTGACGATCTGTCTCACACCCTCATCCTCCAGCGCTGCGGCCAGTGAATCGAGAGCCGAGATTGCACGCCACTGGTACCCGACCGCGCAGACCGTGCCAGCCGCTTCCGCGGCCGCTGCGATCACGGTCGCATCCTCCAGTGAGCGGGAGATCGGCTTCTCCAGGAAGACGGCGAGTCCCGCTTCGATTGCCTCAACGGCTGCCTCGCAGTGCGCCCCCGGCGGAGTGGCAACGACGACTGCGTCGAGTGCCTCTGCGGCGATCAACGAACCCGCCGTCGCGTGGTGGGTCGTCCCGTACCGGGCGGCGAGCTCCTTCGCTCGCGTCACGTCCGGGTCGGCGAACCCGGCGATCGTGACCCGGTCCAGGCGGGCGAGCGTCTTGCTGTGCTCGTTCGCTGCCCAGCCTGCTCCGACGATCCCTACGCGCACGGCGTCAGCTCGCGCTCCAGCCGCCGTCGACCATCAGGTTGGCTCCTGTGATGTATGTGGCTTCGTCGCTTGCGAGGAACAGCGCGGCGCGGGCGACATCGGCCGGCGTTCCCAGGCGAGGCAGGGGCGTCCGCGAACGCCAGTATTCCGTCCACTCTGGCTCGTCCTCGCGCCCTCCCTTGCCCGTCTCGATCTTGCCGGGTGCGACCGCGTTGCAGATGAATCCGTCGGCGGCGTAGTCCGTTGCGATCTGACGGGTGATATAGACGATCGCGCTCTTCGAGGTGCCGTAGGCGATGTCCCTGGGTGCCGCGATCATTCCGTGCTGCGACGAGATGTTGACAATCCGTCCTCTGACTCCCTCGCGCAGCTCCTGCCGAAGCATCTGCGTGACGACGGCCTTCGTCAACAGGAAGACCCCGGTCACGTTCACGGCAAAGACCCGATTCCACTCGTCCTCGGTCGTCTCGAGGAGCGGCTTGCCGACGTACGTCGCCGCGTTGTTGACGAGGATGTCGATGCGGCCGTGCTCGTGCAGCACGGAAGTGGCGAGCGCGGTTATGTCGGCCGAGACGCCCAGGTCTACCCGGACGAACGTCGCCGTGCCGCCTGCGTCCGCGATCAATTGCTGCGTTGGGACGCCGCCTTCGACTGCGTCCGGAGTCTGGTCGCCGATCACGACAGTCGCCCCCTCGGCCGCGAAGAGCCTGCAGATCGCGCGGCCGATCCCGGAGCTTCCGCCCGTCACGATCGCGACGCGCCGAGACAGGCGGCCGGTGCCGCTCCCCATTCAGCCCTCCGTCATCCGGGAGGGTGCTCATCGAGCCAATGCTGCGCAATATCAAGGCGTCGCATGAAGCAGGCACCCTCTTTGTTGAGGACGTACTCGATGAAATCCCGGACGGCAGTCGCGCGGTTGGCCTGGCCGCTCCACCGCGCGTGCAGACCGACCGACATGGTCCGTCCGCCATACCCCTTGGCAGCCTCGTCGACCATGAAATCGAGCGCGAGCTTGAGGTTCTCGAAGAAGTGTCTCGGCGTGGCAAAGGTCGGTGCGATCAGATATCGGACATCGTTGTGCACCTTGGTGTACGGTACGACGAGAAACGGCTTGCCGAGGGTCGTGACGTAGTAGGGCAGCTCGTCGTTCGTCGAGTCGGAGTCGTAGAGAAATCCCCCGTCCTCCACCAGAAGCTCGCGCGTGTTGACGCTCGGGAATGACCGCACGACCCATCCTTTGACGCGCTGGCCGGTCGTGCGCTCGATCGAGGCTATCGCGAGCTGCATGTACGCCTTTTCCTCGTTGCGTGTCATCCTCGAATCCTCGGTCCAGCGGTACCCGTGGCCTATGACGTCGTGGGTGCGCTCGCGGATCCAGCCACAGAACTCGGGGTTTCGCTCGAGCGCGACCGCCGGGGCGTCGATCGAGACGTCGATTCCATACTCGTCGAACATCCGCACGAGCCGCCAGACCCCAACGCGGCTGCCGTACTCCATGTGCATCTCGGTGCCGAGGTCGCGGATCTCCGGCGGGATCTGGTACGAGTACTCGCCCCACGTGTCGTTGAACTCGTCGCCGTCGAGAAGCGAATACTCGGCCCCTTCCTCGTAGTTGAGGACGAGGTTGACGGCAACGGCCGACCCGTCCGGCCAGCGAGGGTCCGGTGTGGTGCGGCCGTACCCGACGAAGTCGCGGACAGGTCCCGCATGCGCCTTGAAGGGGATGGTGTTCACGGATGAGGCTCCTGGTCTGGTGGTGTGGACATCGGGCCAGCGATTTGCTGTGGCTCGTCGAGAACATCGGCCAAGGCTTCGAGGACGTAGTCCTTGACCCGGAGCAGGTGAGCCCGCATCTCTGCGGCGGCGGCGGCGGCGTCACCTGCCTGGATAGCGTCAGCGACCGCGACATGTCCCTTGGCGCACTCGACCGACGCCCCGGCGTGCGGAAGGTCGCGCGTGCGAAGTGTCGCGATCAGTGCGCATGCGTCATCGAGCAGATGCACCAGACGGGGATTTGCTGTCGTCTTCGCGATCCGCTCGTGGAACATCGAGTCCCAATGGCTGAATGCATTGCGGTCGCCTGCTTCCGCTCCCCGGAGCGATTCGGCCGCGGCCGAATAGATAGCCCTTCGCTCCCCGTCGGTGGCCCGCTCTGCGGCCGCGCGCGCTGTGAACGCCTCCAGCGCCTCGCGAATCTCGAAGGCGTGCTCGATCGCAGAACGGGACGGCGCGATGACTCTGCCGCCGCGCCGACCGTCATCCTCGATCAGGCCGATCTGCCTGAGCCGGAGGAGCGCCTCGCGCACGGGCGTCTTGCTCACGTTCAGGTGCTCGGCCAGGCCGGCTTCGGTTACCCGCAGGCCCGGTGGGAGTGACTTGTCGAGGATCGCTGCCCGGACCTCGTCGAACACGAGGTCGACGAGATTGGACGCGCGGAGCTCGCTGAGGTTCGCGTCGCGGAGATCCGCTTGTCCGCGAGGGGTCGCGACGACGTCTTGGGAGTTTGCGCTCACGGGAGCGTCCAGTTTAGCATATCCCGTATATGATGCACGACGAACCCAGCACTGGCCCAGATCGAGAGGAGAGGAGCGCAGCGGTTCGGGCGGTCGCAGCGGACGCGGTTCGCGTGACCCATTCTCGTGACACCCACAATGACCCCATTTTCGTGACACCCATCAGAAGGGCGATTGGGATGGCCTCGCTCGCTGCGGGGATCTCCTATGCCAATGTGGCCATAGGGCTGCCGCTCCTCGTCCTCGCAGAGGGGGGGACGGCCTTCTTCGCGAGCTCGTTGATCGCGCTCAACACGATCTCGATTGCTCTGGGCGCCTTGATTGCCCTTGTTCTTCGTCGGACGGAGCGCGCAGTTACGGTCGGCCTGGGCCTGATCGCGATCGGTGGGGTGGCCCTTGCGCTCCCGCCGTCGAACGCGACAACGCCGGCCGCTGCCATGCTTCAAGGTGTCGGCCACGGACTGTTCTGGGTGGGCGTGCAAGCGGCTCTCGGGCGGCGCTCTGGTCGGCGCGGATCGGAGCGGGCGTTCGTGTCCCAGTACTCGATGTACGTCACTGGAACGATCGCCGGAGCTGTCGTCACGGGGCTGGGTGTGGCGGCGTTTCGTGCCGTTGGCGTCGACCGGTCGACGAGCATCTCCCTGACGTTCCTGTTCGGCGCTGCCGCGGTGCTCGCGGCCTTGCCGAGCGTTCGCAGCTGGCTTCGAGATTCGAGCACCTCGGTATCTGCGAGGCCGCGGCTGGCGATCACGGCAGGGTTCGCGCTGCAGACGCCAGATCTCTTTCTGGTCGGCGCGATGGGGATGCTCGTGAGTCTTGCTCCGGTCGTCATGTCCGAAGTCTTCCTGCTGAGCCCGCTCGTAATCGGGTTCGTGGCGGCATTGACCTCGTTGTCCAAGATCGCCGGCGCCTTCGTCGCCGGGCTGATCGCGGCGGCTACGGGAGCACGGCTGACGGTCGGGATCATGCTGACGGCGAGTGCCGCGAGCTCGGCCCTCCTCGTTGGAGCGCACCAGGCTCTGCTGTACATCGTGCTGACGATCGTTGCCGTGTTCTTCGGTATCGGAGCCTGGCCCATCATCGTCGACGGCGCCCTGGCACGGATCCGACCTCGCGATCGGGCGCAGGTCACGATTGCCTGGAACATCCGGGAGTACACGGCGATCGCCTTGACGACCGTCCTCGGTGGCTACCTGCTCGACGCGTTCGCCCGCCCTGCTTTCCTGCTCGTTCTCGCGGCGGCTCTACTCGGCTGCGCCGGCATCAGCGCTTCCATCGTGCTTCGCGCTCCTACCCATCCGCCGGCAGAGCCGCGCGACGCACTCCTCGATTCGGCCCCGTCCGAGATCGGCTCAACGAGGATCCACCGTGTTGCGCGGGCGTTACATCTCGTTCAATGAGAGCGTCGTCGAGGCTTGATGCCTGGTGCTCTCGTCGGTGAGGGACGTCGTAGACGACCGGAGTGCCGACGCGCTCGCTGTCGCAGTCGAGCGGGATCCTGCCCAGCTTGTGTGGTTCCCGGAGGCGGACGAACGCATCCACGGCTGACGGAGCAGGGAAGACCTGATCGCCAACTGCCGCGTGGTCGATCGACTCCACGCAGTGCCGTCGCAATCGTCGACTGGACGCGTGGCGCCTGCTTGACTTTCCAGAGCGAACATGACATATATCGTGTCCGCTTGGACCCGCACGCGCCAACTGTCCTATCTCGCACGCCCTGTTTGGCCTGCCCTAACTTCCTGCAGGGAACGCGCGTCGAAGCTTGCACGGTGCAATCCATTGCTCTGGGTCATGCTGCGTGCCCACGACAATGCGTTCGGTCAGGTGTAGTGTCCCACTTCAGAAGCCCATAGGAGCGAGGGAGGATCGAGATGAACTTTGAAGACATGCGTCGGCTCGATGAGTATCGGTTGGGACAGGCGGGAGAGGTCGAGAACGACCTCATCGACGAGTTCGCAAGCGGCGAGCTCGATCGGCGAGGGTTCCTTCAGAAGGCCACCGTGCTCGGATTGTCGATGGGGGTCATTGGCTCCGCTCTTGCGGCCTACGATGTGCCGCTCGCGTTCGCCGCGCAGTCGCGGGGCCAGGTGGGAGGTCGCCTGCGGCTCGCCGTGCTGCCGCCGCCGGCCAAGGATCTCGAGCCGTACAAGCTGGCGGACACCGGGGGTCTCGTGACCGACGGCATCGCCGGCGAGTTTCTCAACCGCTCGACGAAGAACCTGACGGTCGTTCCCGAGCTTGCCCTCAGCTGGGCACCCAACGCGACGGCGACCGTGTGGACGTACAAGCTGCGGCCCAATGTCAAGTTCCAGAGTGGTCAGTCGTTCGGGGCCGAGGATGTCGTCGCGTCGTACGAGCGGCTCGTCAGCGCGGATTCGGGCGCGCTCTCCGCCTACAAGGGTGTCCTCTCGTCCGGTGGGATCAAGGCCATCAACAACTTGACGGTGCAGTTCACGCTCGACGCGCCCACGGCGAGTTTCCCGTACCTGACGTGTTCGTCGACGTATCAGGCGATCATCTTGACGAAGGACTACAAGGTTGGGACGTTCGACAAGACGCCGCAGGCGACAGGTGCGTTCCGCCTCGTGTCGTATTCCCCAGGCGTCGGTGCGAAGTTCGACCGGAACCCGACCTGGTGGGGTGGAAAGGCGCCGCTCGACGGGGTCGACATCACCTACTACACAGACGTCGCGGCTCAGATCTCCGCGTTGCTCGGTGGGCAGGTAGACATGTTGAACGAGGTTCAGTTCGCGAACGCTCGCGCGCTGTTCAACAACTCGAATGTCCAGATCTTCGCAGTCCGGGGAGCGCAGAACCGCACCGTGGGCCTGCGCGGTAACCTCAAGAATCCGCTCAAGGATCGGCGGGTTCGGCAAGCGATCGCACTCACGATTGACCGTCCGGCGACCGTCAAGACCCTCTTCAACAAGTACGCTGACGTCGGGAACGATTCGCCGTTTGCCCCCGTCTTCCCGTCGACGAACAAGAGTGTTGCGCAGCGCAAGAAGAACATCCCGCTCGCGAAGAAGCTGCTCGCACAGGCGGGCCACGCGAGAGGGTTCTCGGTTCCGTTCATCGTGCAGAAGAACGGCGAGATGCCGCAGTTGGCCCAGGTCATGCAGCGATCGGCGAAGGCGATCGGAGTCAATCTGGCTCTGCAACTCCAGACCGACGCTCAGTTCTTCGCCGGTACGCAGTGGTCGGCGCCGTGCTCGTACGGCAATACGCCGTGGCTCAACGGTGCGATGACCCTGACCGGCTGGGGCGGGCGCTCGGTGCCGAACGTCTACCTCTCGTCGGAGGTCAAGTCGTGCAGCATCTGGAACGAAGCGCAGTACAAGAACAAAGCGCTCGACAAGGTGATCGACAGGTATCTGGGAGCTATCGCTCTCTCCGATCAGCGGAAGTACGCTGGTCAGATCCAGCGGACGCTCTTGAACGACACGCCGTTCAT
>JAJAZN010000096.1 GCA_026785685.1 Thermoleophilia bacterium | reverse complement strand
CCTCGGTGACGGTGTTGTTCCCACCGTGACACACGACCAGGTCGCAGCTCTCGAGCGCCACGATCTGAGGAATGTGCTCCGCCAGCACCCAGGTGGAAGGCACGGAGCCGAGATCTGCCGGGTCGGTGGCGCCCGTGGCGACGACCGCATCCCAGCCCAGCATCCTGAGAGCGTCCGACACGGAGCGCAGGACGTCGGTGCGCGCGGAGAGAAAACTGCCGAGGGAGACGTAGGCACGAGGCCGCTCGCGAGACCCGCGATCGAGTCCGGCGATGGTCGCGTCGTCCTGCGCGGCGCGGACGCACGACCCGACGAAGCCGACGTGCGGGCGACGCGCTGCGTAGCCCCCGAGGTGCGCTGGGTAGTTCACGAGCGTGCCGGCAGTTCCGCCCGCTGCGAACGCGTCCTCGAGCGGGTCCGCCTCCGGGTCGAGCGCCGACACGGCGGCGTTGTAGGCAGCGGTGAACTCGAGAGTGACATGCCGGCAGAGCTCCGCGAGCGAGGCGAGCTCGTCCTCCTGTGCCGTGAAGCCGGGCGGGCGCAGCGCCGGGTAGCCGAATGTCTCGCCGGGACCCGGCAGCTGGCAGGGGTGCCCCGGGAGAAACGAGACGAAGGGGACGCGCAACCCACGGAGAGCCGCGGTGGCGCCGAACGCGAGCTGGTCGACGAGCACGGCGTCGGGAGCGACACCTTCGATTACCTCGCAGACGCGGTTTGAGACAGCCTCCGGCTCCCAGAGGAGGTCGTGCCGGCGGCGTTCGGCCTGGTAGCGGAGCGTGGCCACCATGCCCGAGTGGGTCGCGGCGAAGAACCCATCCAGCTCGGCGTCCCGCACCGAACGCGAGACACCAGGGTTGCTCCCAGCTCCGAGCCTGAGCTGGGTGTGGCCGAATCCGTCGGCCTCGACCCGGGGGCCGAGTGCCGGGCCGGTCGCAACGACCACGTCGTGGCCGCGGCCGGCGAGGGCCTCGGCGACGCTGCAGAGCGGATTCCAGTGCGAGACGTAATCGGGGACGACGAGAAGAGCTCTCATGCAGCGACCCGTTCACGCGCGTTGAGTACGTCGTCGTACACCGCTGCAAGCGATGCGGCCATCGCTTCTACCGTGTAGTCGGAGCGAACGACATTCGCCGAACGTCGTGCCCGACCTTCGTCGCTGCGCGTCGCGAACGCCCGGTGCAACGCACCCCGCACGCTCCCGATCGAGGACGTGTCGGCGAGGCTGCCGGTCAGTCCCTCGCTCACGAAGGTGCTAGGCCCCCCTGCCGCGGGCGCGACCACCGCAATGCCAGTGGCCATCGCCTCGAGGAGGGCGACGCCGAACTCCTCCTTCTGGCTCGTACAGGCATAGATCCCGTCCGGCGAGATGAGATCCGTAAGTCCCTCGCGAGCGATGCGCATGATCGTCGCCACTTGGTGATTCGGCCGATGCCCGAGCGGGAGAAACCCTTCCCGCGCGTGGGGAATCCTCTCGAACACCTCGTCGAGGCCCG
The DNA here is from genome assembly GCA_026785685.1 of Thermoleophilia bacterium. Classification (GTDB taxonomy): domain Bacteria; phylum Actinomycetota; class Thermoleophilia; order Gaiellales; family Gaiellaceae; genus Gaiella. The sequence continues at coordinate 5,188 of JAJAZN010000096.1, read as the reverse complement.
CGAGCACTGCGTGTTCCTCAGCCGTCGGCCGCTCCAGGTTCCCACCCACGATGACGAGGTTGAGCGAGCGGTGGAGATCGTCGTCGCCGGCCCATGCCTCGAGCAGGAGTGGCATGCCCTTGACGCGGTGGAGCCGCCCGACGCTCACAACCAGAGGAAGCCCTCGGCGATGCCACGGCAGTGCGGCGATCGCGTCGAGCAGGTCACCGGCGACGGTCGGCAGCTGAGCACCGTGGCGAGCCTCCTCGAGCTCACGGGCCGCCCGGTCGACTGCCGTCATCGAGATGCCTTCGGGCACGATACGCACGCGTTGTGGCTCGAGCTCGGCGAACGGCATCCCGAAGAGTGTCCCGAGGGTTGCCCGGGCGTCCGGCCGCGGCAGTACGACGACGGTGTCCGCCTGCTGGAGCAGCGTCTCCACGAGCTGCGCACGTTGCAGGTAGTGATTGCGCAGCTCTTCCTCCGGAAACGATTCGCGTGTGAGCGCCCCCGTACTCTCGGCAGCAGCGATGAGCGCGTGCGGATCGGGAGCAGCGGTGAAAACCACAGGGATTCCCAGCCGGCGGCACACGCGGGCTGCAGCAAAGGCGCCGGCGTCCGCGAACCGGAGGTGGGCCACGTCGATACCGCCGAGCTCCACCACCGTCGCCTCAAGTGTCCGCTCGAGCTCGAGCCGATGTTCCCACAGGTCGGGTGCCGCAACATAGCCTGCCGGGCCGAACGGCATCCGCTCGATCGACACTCCATCGGCCTGGATCTCGGTCAGACACGCGTGGCGCCAACCGGTCTCGGGCTCCGCGAGCGCCCGCGCGATCGTCGTCACGCGACCGACCACTGGCTCGGTTCTCAAGGCGCGGCCGAGGTGGACGAGGAGCGTCGAGATCCCACCGTCGTCGCCCGCTCCCGCAAACGAGAGATCGGCGTCGAGGCGTCCCTGAACGAAGACCTGCGCGACGTGGAGACCGGGCTCGATCGTCGCGGGCCTTGTTCGCCCACGGACGACGGCGACGAGGAGCCTGTCGAAGGGCTCCTCGGATCCGACAACAGAGGTCGCGAGGCGCGCCGCAGCCTCACCTGCGACGGCGGTACGAAGCGCGAGGAGCGCGCGGGCGCAGGCAAATCGAACCTCGGCGTCACCGTGACTCGCGGCCCTCCGGAGGTCGTCCAGGAGCGCAGGGTCGGGAGCGGCGGCGAACGCCCTTGCCGCCGCCGCGCTCACGCTGTCGCTCTGGTCGGCCGAGCTCAGGAGGCGGGCCAGAAGGCGGCGAGCCTCGCCGTGGCGGAGCAGTCCCGCGGTCTCGGCGAGGCGCACCCGTGCGGCCGCGTTCGTCGTGTGGTCGAGCTCGGCTGCGATCGCCGCGGCCACGGTGGGAGCGGCGTCCACCCAGCGCTCGATCGCGAGCTGGCCGACGACCGCTGCGTGACCACCATCGGCGACGGCGCGAACGACCGGGCCGATGCCGGCGGCACTCGCAGGACGATCACCGAGGGCCCAAACCGCCTGCTCGCGAAGGAGGGGGTCGTCTCCCGATGCAAGACGGTGGAGCGTCCCGTCGAAAGCCTCGCCCGCGAGCCGTGAGAGGGGCCGAATCGCGAGAGCGCGGCCCAGGGCATCACCCGAGCGGAAGAGCGACCACAGGCCGCTCGCCCCGGTCGTTCCCGGCGACCGCCGAAGGAGTGACGACTGCGCGCGGAGCGCCTCGAGCGGCCTACCGTTCTGAAGCGCCCGAAGCTCGGCCGTGCTGTTATTACTTGGACAAAACATCGACTATGAGAAGAACGAGCACGACGCGCCGGGTATTCCCGGCGCGCCGGCTCCCATGCTTCGCACCGCCCGTCTACTTGACCGTCAGCGTGCCTTTCATCCCTGCTCCCTCGTGGCCCGGGACGCTGCAGTAGAACGTGTATCGACCCTTCTTCAACTTGGCGGACACGGTCGATGTCCCGCCCTTCCCGACGACCTTCCCTTTAACCGAGACGCCCGCGCCCTTGATTGCGATGTTGTGCGGAACAGGCGACGGGTTCGGCATCGTGATCGTGACCTTGCCGGCAGGCGCGCTCAGGGTCTTCTTCGTGTACTTCAGGGATCCGTTGGCGGCCGCGGGGGCCCGAAGGTTCGTGGCGGCAACCGCGGCACCGCCCAGGGAAAGACCACAGACGGCGACAGCCAGCACCAGGGTGAGGCGTCTCATCGTTCATCCACTCCTCTCGGGATCCGACCAACTGCGACGAGCTGGCGAATTCCAGTTTGTCCATTAAATGTACAGCCTGAGAGTAGCTGCACCATGCTCCTCGCCGTCGCACGACAGACGGCGCGCTCCGCCCCCGGACCCCCAAAGCGAGAGACAGGACAGGGGGGCCCGGCATCACCAGGTCCTCCCTTCAGCACGATCAGGATGTCACCCACGTATCGCAACGATCTCCCTGCAGCACAATACTGGACAATACGACGACAAACCACGTGCCCTCGACAGATCAAGCGCGCGCCTTCGGGATCGTGCGGCTCCGAAGCCGCCGCACTAGTATGGCCGCGTGCGGGTCTTGATTCTCGGCGGAGCGGGCATGCTGGGTCGCAAGCTCGGGGAACGGTTGGCGGCTGACGGACGGGTGGGTGACGCGGAGATCGCGCACCTGTCGCTCGTCGACGTCGCGCCGCCGCTGCCACTGTCGCCCGTGACGATCGAGGTCGATGCCGCGGTTGCGGACATCTCGCTGCCCGGGGTCGCCGAGCGAGTCATCGCGGGTCGGCCAGACGTCGTGTTCCAACTCGCGGCGGTGGTGTCGGGCGAAGCGGAGACCGATCTCGAGAAGGGGTACCGGGTCAACGTGGAAGGGATGCGGCTCCTGCTCGACGCCGTTCGTCGTGCGGGCGACGGCTACCGACCGACGGTCGTTTTCGCGTCGTCGATCGCGGTGTTCGGAGCGCCGTTCCCGGAAACCATCCCCGACGAGTTCGCCACGACGCCGCTGACGAGCTACGGCACCCAGAAGGCGATCGGGGAGCTGCTCCTCGCCGACTACTCGCGCCGCGGGTTTCTCGACGGCGTCGCGATCCGACTCCCCACGATCTGCGTTCGCCCCGGAACCCCCAACGCGGCCGCGTCCGGCTTCTTCTCGAACATCATCCGCGAGCCGCTCCACGGCCGCGAGGCGGTCTTGCCCGTTCCGGAGGACGTGTGCCATTGGTTCGCCTCGCCGCGGGCAGCTGCGGGATATCTGGTGCACGCGGCGAGGCTTGATCGGCGGACTCTCGGGAACCGCTGCTGTCTGACGATGCCCGGGCTCTCGGTGACCGTGGCGGAGCAGATCGAGGCACTCCGGGAGGTCGCCGGCGAGGCGGCGGTTCGCCTGATTCGCCGCGAGCCGGACGAGCGGATCACGAGGGTGGTCGCAGGTTGGCCCGGCCGCTTCGATCCCCAGCGGGCCCTGGAGCTTGGCTTCCGCGGGGAGACGAGCTTCGCCGACATCGTTCGCGCCTACATCGACGACGAGCTCGGTGGCAGTGTGGCGGCGGGCCTCGGATGAGCGGCATCGCGCTGTTCACCGCCGTTGCGTGCGGCCAGGTCGACATCGGCTGCGCGGCAACGGCGATGACCGAGAGGATCGGCGGCAGCTGAGACGCTCCTCGCCGACTCGGCCGATTCGACGTCGGCCGCTCTCAGTGGTTGTCGCGGGGGATGCCTTTGGTTTCGGCGATGCGCTGGTAGGCGACGGCAGACTTGAGCACCATGCCGTGGGAGAGCTCGTCGACGAGGCCGCGCTGGATCTCCTGCCACGGGGTTTGACTCTCCGGGTAGCTGTAGCCGCCCGCTGCCACCAGAGCGTCACGCCGGCGGGCGAGCTCGTCAGCGGGGACGAGGGCGTCGACGGTGCGCTTGCCGAGGTCGATACGCACGCGGTCGCCGGTGTGGAGGAGCGAGAGGCCGCCGCCGGTTGCGGCCTCGGGGGAGGCGTTCAGGATCGAGGGACTGCCCGAGGTGCCGGATTGGCGGCCGTCGCCGATGCACGGCAGCTCATCGACACCGCGCTTCAGGAGGTAGTCGGGCGGGCGCATGTTGACGACCTCGGCCGAGCCCGGGTAGCCGATCGGCCCGACCCCGCGGATCACGAGCACCGTCTCCTCGTCGAGTGAGAGCGTCGGATCGTCGATCCGTGCGTGGTAGTCCTCGGGGCCGTCGAAGACGACCGCGCGGCCCTCGAACGCATCGGGATCCTCGGGGTTTTGGAGGTAGCGGGCCCGGAACGCATCCGAGATCACCGACGTCTTCATCAGAGCGCTCTCAAAGAGGTTGCCCTTCAGGTGGAGGAAGCCGGCGTGCGGCCTGAGCGGCTCGTCGTAGGCGCGAATCACGTCACGATCGCTCGTGAACCTCCCCAGGTTGTTGTCGTGCAACGAGCGACCGTTCACGGTGACCGCGGTCGCGTCGATCCGCCCCATCTCAACCAGCTCCGCGACAACGGCCGGCACGCCGCCCGCACGATGGTACTCCTCCCCGAGATACTCACCCGCGGGCTGCAGGTTGACGAGCAGGGGCACGTCGTAGCCGAGGCGCTCCCAGTCATCGTTGTCGAGCTCGACACCGATATGACGGGCGATCGCGTTCAGGTGGATCGGCGCGTTCGTCGAGCCGCCGATCGCCGAGTTGACAACGATCGCATTCTCGAACGCCGCCCGGGTCAGGACATCCGACGGCTTCAGATCCAAGGCGACCATTTCCACGATCCGCTTGCCGGTCAGGTACGCGATCTCCTGCCGGTCACGGTGCGGCGCCGGCATCGCAGCACACCCCGGCAGGCTCATCCCGAGCGCCTCGGCCAGCGAGTTCATCGTCAACGCCGTTCCCATCGTGTTGCAATGCCCGGCCGATGGAGCGGACGACGCGATCAGCTCCGTGAATCCCTTCGCGTCGATCTCGCCACGCGCCAGCATCTCCCGCGCCGTCCACACGATCGTGCCCGACCCCGTCCGCTCCCCCTTGAACCAGCCGTTCAACATCGGCCCGCCCGACAACACGATCGCCGGGATGTCGACGGTGGCGGCAGCCATTAGCTGCGCGGGCGTCGTCTTGTCACACCCCGTCGTCAACACCACCCCATCGATCGGATAGCCGTACAGGATCTCGACCAGCGACAGGTACTGCAGATTCCGATCGAGCGCCGCCGTCGGTCGCTTGCACGTCTCCTGAAT
>JAJAZN010000095.1 GCA_026785685.1 Thermoleophilia bacterium | reverse complement strand
TCGCGGAGGCGGCGGCACTCTGCTGCGCCTGCAGCGCCTGCAGCGCCTGCTCCGCCGCTCGCTGCCGCGCGGCCGCGGCTGCGGCTTGCTGCTGCTCTGCCTGGCGACGCAGCGCGGCCTGTCGCACCTGTTCCTGTGCGACGAGCTTCTGTACCTCCTCCTGCACCGACGACAGAAGCTGCTTGCGCGTCGCGAGCTTCGCCTCGATTGCGGCTCGCTCGACCGCCCGCTGCTGGACGACCTCCGCCTGCGCTCCCCGGGCTCGGGTCAGCTGCTGCTTGCGTTTTGTGACCTGGGCACGATACGTCTTCAGCTCCTTCGCGATCCGCGCATCCTGTGCGGTGACGCGCTCCCTCGCATCGAGGACTTCGACGATCTCCTGCAGGCTCGTGGCACCGAGGAGCACTTCGATCGCGCCGGCGGAGTCGCCGTTTACGTACAGCTCCCGCAGCCGCGCACCAACACGCGCCTGCGAGGTCTTGACGCCGCTTTTCGCACGCACGAGATCGGCCTGCGCCGAGGTCAGCTCGGCGTTGATCTGCCCGAGCTTGTAGTTGGCGCCGTTCCACCGTTCCGCGGCGTTACCGACCTCGTCGTCGAGCTGCTGAACCTGCGCGAGGATCGCCTGCGCCTGGGCGCGCTTTTCGTCGATCGATGGGTTGGCCTCCGCCCCCACTGCCGCGACGAGAGCGGCGAACAAGGTGACGATCCCAATCACGGGAAACAGTGATCTGATCATGGATTTCTGGGTAAGGGTTCCCCCGCGTGAATGCGAAAACGACATGCGACCTCCGGTACGAACGACAGGACATGGCTGAGCGCCCAGGGGCGCTCGCCCGTCAGAGTCGGAGCGGAGGCGCGCTACCGGGGAAGGAAGCGCACGGGGAAAGTGTCCGAATCCGTGTCGTCGGCGGCGCACGTCCCGCTCGCACAACGGCAAGCTGCAGGATGACCCGCCAGCGGAGCCTGATCAGCACGATCAACCCGAACATGATCGTCAGGCCGATGCAGAACGGCCCGAGTGCGGTGCCCACATCGTGACCGTCGTGCACGGCGTGCATGAAAAGCAGCGCGAGCATGAGACAGAAGAGGAGCACGAAGAGCGGGCCAAGCCAGCGCCGTCGCATTCCGCGCTCGATGGTCTGACGAAGCAAGATCATCGCGGAGGATCGTACACGTCGATGACCACGAAGCCCACATTTGGCCTGCAATTCCGATGAAGCTGCTTCATCGAGCCTCTAGGGATTCATGTCCGTGCCGGTCATCGTCTTGCCGTCCTCCATCATGTGTGTTCCGCCGGTCGTGACCTGACCGGAGGGTGCAGATCCGGAGCCCTTGCCGGTGAAGGCCATCGCACCGAAGACTCCGAGACCGAGGAGGACGATCGCGGCGATGACGACGACGATGGTCTGCTTGTTCATTCCGAGAGCTCCCTTGCTAGGCGACATCGACGATCATCAGCAAGCCGCCTGGATCGTCTCCGTCGTTTGTGAGGTGGTGGCCGATGTGGCAGTGGAAGACCCACTTACCAGGCCGATCGATCGTGAAAGCGATGTCGTAACGCTCGCCAGAACCGACCTGGATCACGTCCGCCTCGAACGGGGCCGCGAGCGGATGACCATCCTTCGCGACGACGGTGAAGGAGGTTCCGTGCAGGTGCATCGGATGCGAGAGTGATCCTGCGCCAATCAGCCGGAAGAGCACGCGCTGGCCGCGCTTCACCCTGACCGTCTCGGTCGCGGGGAAGCTCTTGCCGTTGAGCGTGAAGATGTTCGGCCGCATGCCCTCCATGTCCATCGCGGGGCGTGTCGCCCCCGTCTGGGCGCTCAGGTTCCACTCCTGGATCACGATCGTCTTCTCGACGTCGTAGCTCTGCGCCTGCTTCGGCTCGATCACGAAGGCGCCAGAGAGGCCGAGGCCGAACTGGCGATCCTCCTGGACATGCGAGTGATAGAGGAACGTGCCTCTCGCCGAGTCACGACCGGCCGGCACGGCGTCGAACTCGTAGGTGAACGAGCCCCCCGGTGCGATCGGTTCCTGCGTGATTCCCGGGACGCCGTCCATCGCGTTCGGGACGTCGATCCCGTGCCAGTGCACGGTCGTCTCGTCGGGCAAGTCGTTCTTGACGACAAACCGGACGCGTTGCCCATAGGGCACTCGGATCTCCTGTCCGGCCACCACGCCGTTGTACGTCCACGCCGTAACGCGCGTGCCCGGGAGGATCGGCCAGCGCACCGGTGTCGCGTCCAGTGCGAAGACCCAGACGCCGGCCTCGACGGTGTGCGCCAGAACCTGGCCGCCACGTGCCGCGGTCGCGAGCCGAACCGTCCGAGGCCGGCCGCAAAGTCGGTCGGCATCGTAGAGCGACGGGTTCTCGTGCGCGGGTTGCGAGCGGCCGCTAGTGGGGTGTCCCTCGACAATGCTGTTTCCTGTCAAACGTCATGAGACGCCGCACTAGGAGCTGCCGTGATGCTCCATCCTCCGAAGTCGGCACCTCGTGCGTTCCGACGTCACGGGATCACGCGTCGTTGTCGCCCGTTCGTTCCCGACGTGGGATCTCCAGGCGTTTCAGGGCGAGCGCGTTGAGCGCGACGAGCACGCTCGAGCCGGACATCGAGAGCGCTGCGATCTCGGGTCGGAGCGTCAGCCCCCACTTCGAGAACACGCCTGCGGCGATCGGGATCGCGAGCGAGTTGTAGCCGATCGCCCAGCCGAGGTTTTGCTTCATCTTGCGTACGGTTCCGCGACCGATCGCGATCGCGGTCGCCACATCCAGCGGATCGGAGCGCATCAGCACGACATCCGCGGTCTCGATCGCAACATCGGTGCCGGCGCCGATCGCAATACCAACGTCCGCCTGAGCAAGCGCAGGCGCGTCATTGACACCGTCACCGACCATCGCGACGGCGTTCCCCCGCTGCTGGAGATCCTTGACGACACTCGCCTTGTCGCCCGGGAGTACGTCTGCGATCACGTCCTCGATCCCGAGCTCGGAGGCAATCTGCTCGGCGGTCTGGCGGTTGTCACCGGTCAGCATCACCGGCCGAATCTGCTGCCCTTCCAGGGCTTCGATCGCGGCCGAGGCGGTGTCGCGGGCAGCGTCCGCGATCGCGATCAACGCCACCGCCTTCCCGTCCTGCGCGACGTGGACGACGGTGCGTCCCTCCGCTGCAAGGGCGCGGGCTCGAGGGAGCAGCTCGCCGAGGTCGATCTGCTCCCTGTCGAGCAGGCGGGCGTTCCCGACCGCGAGCTGTTTGCCGTCGACGGTGGCGAGTATGCCGTGCCCGGGAACCGCTTTGAACGCCGACACTGCTGCCGCTCCGAGCCCTCGTGACTCGGCCTCGTCGACGATCGCCTGCGCGAGCGGATGCTCACTCTCACCCTCGACGGCGGCGACGAGCTTCAGGATCTCGTCCTCTGCAATTCCCTCGCCCGTCGCGATCGCAACGACCTGCGGCTCGCCGCGTGTCAGGGTGCCGGTCTTGTCGAGGACGACAGTGTCGAGCTTCGCTACCTGCTCGAGGGCCACTGCGTTCTTGAACAGGATCCCGCGCTGAGCGCCGAGGCCCGTGCCCACCATGATCGCCGTCGGGGTCGCGAGCCCGAGCGCGTCGGGGCAGGTGATCACAACGACCGTGATCGCATAGACGAGAGCTTCCTGCGTCGAGGCGCCGACAACGTACTTCCAGACGATGAAAGTGGTGAGGCCGCCGAACAAAGCGACGAGGACGAGCCAGAACGCGGCCCGATCGGCGAGTCGCTGCGCGGGCGCCTTCGAGTTCTGCGCCTCCTGGACGAGCTTCACGATCTGCGCCAGCGCCGTGTCCGCCCCCACGGCAGTCGCACGGGCGCGCAGGCTCCCATTCTTGTTGATCGTGGCACCGATCAGCATCTCACCGGGATGCTTCGACACGGGCATGCTCTCCCCGGTCACCATCGACTCGTCGACGGAGCTCTCGCCCTGAACGATCTCGGCGTCGACCGCCACCTTCGCCCCCGGCCGGATCAGAAGGAGGTCGCCGACGACGACCTCGGCCGTCGGCACCTCGAGCTCGACCCCATCACGGACAACCGTTGCCTTCGGCGGCGCCAGATCGAGCAGCGCTCGGATCGCCTCGTTCGCCCCACCGCGGGCTCGCATCTCGAACCAGTGGCCGAGCAAGACGAACGCAGCGAGGAACGCGATCGCCTCGTAGAAAACCTCGCCCTCGATCGCGAACGTCGCGGCGACCGAGTACACCCAGCCCGTGCCGATCGCGACCGCGACGAGCACCATCATGTCGAGGGTTCTCGCCCGCAACGCACGCACGGCACCGACGAAGAAGAGCTGGCACGAGTAGAGGAGCACCGGCAGGCTGAGCAGGAACTCCCAGACGTCGACGCGGATCCCAAACGGCGTCGGCGGGACGCCACCGAACACACGATTGCCGAGCTCAGACCAGACGGCGATCGGAATCGCGAACGCGACCGCGACGAGGAAGCGGTTGCGCATATCGCGCACCATCTCCGCCATCGACATCCCCGCGTGACCTCCGTGCCCCGCGCCGTGCCCGCCGTCGGCCCGCTCCATCGCCGCATGGTCGTGAGCAGCCGCCTCGATCGCCGTCGACGCATGCTCGTGCCCGTCGGCGGGGGCGACGGCAGCGCTCCCCGGCTCCCGCATCGGGTCGCAGATATGACCCGGCACCGACTGGCCCGAGCAGTGATAACCACACTCCTCCACGAAGCGGCGCAGATCATGGACGGAGGTCAGTGCCGGGTCGAACCTCACGGTCGCGGTCTGAGAGACCGCGTTCGCTTCCACCTCGAGAACACCGGGACGCCGAGCGAGCGTCCGCTCGACGACAGCCTTCTCGCTCGCGTAGCCGAGGCCGCCAACGTGCAGCGTCACGGTCAGCGGGTGCGAGCCGCCATGGCGCGTGTGGCCGCTGTGACTGCGAGGGTCGTGAGTGGTTGCAGAATCGGTCATCGGCATTGCTCGGGGTGAAACGGGTAACGGTGAAGGTGGTGCGTGAAGAACGTGTGAAGACCCCGGCGACCGCCTGAAGGCGGCCACCGACAAAACGTTGATCCTCCGGCATAACGCCTTGGGCGGTGCGCCCCGGCCGGCGTCATTCGCTCATCGAAAGAAACCGTCCGTGCCACCAATGGAACCAGACGGCGCCGGTGTACGCGTTCACCGACAGCATCCCTGCGACCTGATCGTCCTCGAGGACGTGCAGGGTGTAGTAGCCGGGGAAAGCGTCGGCCGTACCGACACTGAGCTTGCTCCCGTCGCGCGCGAGCCAGCGAGTGGCGACCGCTTTGGCCTCCTCCGCCGAAATGCTCGGCCTCGTGGTCTCGGGCGACGGCGCCCAGGTCGCGTCTCCGCGGTACCCCCCGCCCATCATCCCGCCAGATTCAGAGCCTCCGCCCATCATCATCCCGCTGGACCCAGCGCTACGGCTCATCATGCCGTAGCGCGTGTTCCACATCATCGCCGGGCCGTACTCGAGGAAGACTGCGCCCGTCGCCGGGTTGACGAGCACCTCCGTCGCCCTGTCGCCGTTCTGCCCGACGAGCTCGGCGTAGTAGTTGCTCTCGAACCGCATCACCTCGCCGACGCGCAGGTCGAGTCTGTCGGCGAAGCGCTGCGCCTGGCGCTTCGCGCCAGTCACGTCGTCGACCGGCGCGCCGCTCCCGCTCGAGGCGTAGCCCATCATGCCCGGGCCGATGCGCGACATACTCCAACCCCGGTCGCCGCTCTGGCCGAACGCCCAGGCGACCGAACCGGCAAGGGTGGCGAGGGCCACGATGAGTACGAGAGCGGCAGTCCGCTTACCTGGCACGACGCCCGCCCGCCCTCAGTGCGTGACGCGAAGCTTCTCGCGCAGCGCGTCGTAGGTCTCGGCGTCGATCTCGCCATTTGCGAGGCGCCGTTCGAGGATCTGCCTCGGCTGCTCGTCCGCCACGGCGGAGTGCCCGGGCGGGCCTGGCCGGGCGAAGAGCCGGACTCCCGCCCAGACGATCGCTGCGATCAGGACAACCCAGATCACGATCATCACAATCCACCAGTCTCCATCCATGCCTCCGTACGAGCCGTCCATCATGGGGAATCTCCTTTGTAGGTGACATTCCGCAGCGTCAGCCTCATGGGTCTGCGCGCACTCTCACCGCGCTTGGCCCAGTCAGCCTCCGTAGTGTCCCCGAGACCGGGTGCGGGCAATCCACGTGGCTGTGCAGTGGATTCGTGGCGAGATCGTCGATACGCTCGACGTATGACGTTCGGGTGAAGATCTCAGCGGGTCTTCACGAAGCGCTGCACTGCGTCGAGGAGCTCCGCCGTCTTCTCATTTGCTGCCGTGGCATCGCCGGAGGCAATCGCATCGTGGACACAGTGGTTGACGTGGCCTTCGAGCAGCTTCGCACCCACCTGCTCGAGCGCAGTCTCGACCGCCGCAATCTGCGTGAGGATGTCGATGCAGTAGCGATCCTCATCGACCATCCGCTCGATCCCGCGCACCTGCCCCTCGATCCGGTGCAGGCGCTTCACGAGCAACTCCTTGTCCTGTGCATATCCGTGCATCAAGCCGCCTCTCGTAGGCTGTGGAAGCGCCGCAGGCGCAGGCTGTTCGTGACGACGAAGACGCTCGAGAACGCCATCGCTGCCGCGGCGACCATCGGGTTCAGCAGACCGGCAACAGCGAGCGGGATCGCGGCGACGTTGTAGGCGAACGCCCAGAAGAGATTCCCTTTGATCGTGCGGAGCGTCCGCCGCGCGAGCCGGATCGCGTCTACCGCTGCTCGCAGGTCACCCGAGACGAGCGTCAGGTCGCTCGCTTCGATCGCAACGTCCGTACCGGTGCCGATGGCGAGCCCGAGATCGGCTTGGGCGAGCGCCGGGGCATCGTTGACACCGTCGCCGACCATCGCCACGATCTCGCCCTCACTCTGCAGGCGCGACACGACCGCGCTCTTGTCCTCGGGCAGGACGTTGGCGATGACCTGCTCGATTCCGGCTTCATCGGCGATCGCGCGAGCCGCTCGCTCGTTGTCACCCGTCAGCAGCACCGGCGTCAGGCCGAGTGCGCGCAGGTCTGCGATCGCCTCCGCCGAGGTCGCCTTGATCCGGTCGGCGACGACGAACAGCCCGGCCACCGCGCCGTCGATTGCCGCCGCTACGACGGTACGACCCTTGCTCTCCTGCGCGGCGAACGCGGTTGCAAGCTCGGGCGGGAGTTCGAGGCCCTGTTCGCGGAGCATTGCAGGACGACCGACGACGACCGCGTGCCCACCGACGACCGCTTCGACGCCGAGGCCACTGCGGTTCTTGAACCCGTCGACCGGCTCGAGCGCACCTATCTCGGAGCGGGCAAAGGTCGCGATCGCCCGGGCAATCGGGTGCTCGCTCGCGTCCTCCGTGGAGCCGACGAGCCGAATCAACGCGCGACGGTCGACGCCGTCGGCGGCGACGAGATCGGTGACCCACATCGTCCCCTCGGTCACTGTTCCGGTCTTGTCGAGCACGATCGTCGTGATCTGCCGGGTCTGCTCGAGGATCTCGGGGCCTTTGATCAGGATTCCGAGTTGTGCGCCACGCCCGGTCCCGACCATCAAGGCCGTTGGCGTGGCAAGACCGAGCGCGCACGGACAGGCGATGATCAGTACCGCGACGGCGGCGGTGAAGGCGGCCGAAACGTCACCGGTGAGCACGAGCCAGCCGACGAGCGTCGCGAGCGAGATCCCGATCACGACGGGGACGAAGACAGCAGAGACGCGATCGACGAGGCGCTGAATTGGTGCCTTGCCGGCCTGGGCCTGGGAGACGAGGCGCGCAATCTGCGCCAGAGCGGTGTCGGCGCCGACCTTCGTTGCCTCGATTACGAGGCGCCCGGACACGTTGATCATCGCGCCGGCGACATCGTCTCCGGCGGTGACCTCCACGGGAACGGGTTCACCCGTGAGCATCGACTGATCGAGCGCGGAGCTCCCCTCGACAACGCGTCCGTCGGTGGCGATTTTCTCACCAGGTCGTACGACGAATCGGTCGCCGACCACGAGCTCGTCGATCGGCACGAGCACTTCGTCTCCGTTGCGCAGGACGCGGGCATCCTTCGCGCCGAGCTCGAGCAGAGCGCGAATTGCCTCTCCGGAGCGACTGCTCGCACCGGCCTCGAGGTAGCGACCGAGGAGGATCAGTGTCGCGATCACACCCGCGACCTCGAAGTACATCTCCGCGTCGATTCCGGCAACGAGAACGACCGTGGACCACGTCCATGCGGCCAGCGTGCCGACGGAGACGAGCGTGTCCATGGTCGCCGCACCGTGGCGTGCGTTCACGAGTGCTGCACGATGGAAGGTCCAGCCGGCCCAGAAGACGACCGGCGTCGACAGGGCGAGGGCGACCCACTCCCAGCCATCGAAATGCAGCGGCGGAACCATCGTGAGCAGCACGAGCGGTGTGGTCAGCACGATCGCGGCGACCAGACGGAGCCGCAGTGCGCCGACCCGGTCTGGTGCGACCGCCTCGCCCTGAAGCGCCGCGTGGTAGCCCGCCGCCTCGACTGCGCCGAAGAGATCATCGACACTGACGGCATTCGGGTCGTAGGTCACCGCCGCCTCGTCCGTGGCATAGTTGACCGTCGCCTCGACGCCTTCGAGCTTGTTCAACTTGCGCTCGATCCGGGTCGCACAGGAGGCGCACGTCATCCCCTCGAGATCGAGGCGTACCTTCTCGGCCTGCTCCGTCGCAACTGCCGTCATGACGCTTCGTACCCGGCTTCCTCGATCGCCAACCGGATCGCCGCGTCGTCGAGATCCTGGCCCGTCACCTCGACGCGCTTGCTCTCGAGGTCGACAACGACGTCCGTGACGCCGACGAGCGCCGAAACCTCCTGTCTGACGGCCGCCTCGCAATGACTGCAGCTCATGTCGGGGACGGTGTACTCGGCGGTCTCCATACGAATCCTCTCGCTCGGTTTCGGCACCTACTATACCCCTCTAGGGTATACATCGGTTGTGGAGATCGTGTGAAGGCGATGCGACCCCGAACACGTGGTTTCGAAACAACGCTCGGGTGTGATCAACGGGTCGCTGCGCCCTCGAACGCCGACATCGGCGCACGCGGCGGCGACGGTCGGCCGACAAC
>JAJAZN010000094.1 GCA_026785685.1 Thermoleophilia bacterium | reverse complement strand
GGGTGATCCTGAAGGGGCCGGCCCGCCGGCCAGGAGCGGGTCGCGGAAACCCCTTCGGCGATGCTTTCTGCACCCTTCGGGTGATCCTGAAGGGGCCGGCCCGCCGGCCAGGAGTTGGCGCAACACTGCTGACTTCATGAACGGATCCCGATGAATACGACCGGCCGGCACCTGACTCCTTTCGTTGCTCTCGAGGCGGCAACCGCTCTGAGTGGGGCTGCGAACGGTGTCTCGATGGTGGCGTTCCCCTGGCTCGTGCTCGAGCTGACCGGCAGCGCGTCCTACGCCGCCGCGATCGGCGCCATCACGCTCGTTCCGCTACTCCTCACCTCTCTCCTCTCGGGGACGCTCGTCGACATCCTCGGCAGGCGCTGCGTCTCGGTCGTGAGCGACCTTCTCTCGTTGGTGAGCGTCGCCGCGATCCCGATCCTCAGCGGGCTTGTTGGGCTCAGCTTCGCGCTCCTGGCCGTTCTGGCCGTGATCGGGGCGTTCTTCGATCCGGCCGGGATCACCGCGCGCGAGTCGATGCTCCCCGAGGCGGCCCGCGCTGCCGGGCTCGAGCTCGAGCGGGCGAACGGGATGCACGAGGCGATCTGGGGCGTTGCGTATCTCGTCGGGCCCGGCGTCGGTGGCCTGTTGATCGCGGTCGTCGGTGCCACGAACGCGTTCTGGGCGACCGCCGCGCTCTTCGCAGTCTCTGCCGGGCTCATGTTCGCCGTACGAATCCCGGGCGCCGCGCGGCCCGCGATGCACGGAAAGCTGAGGGAGTTCTGGCCGGCGACCAAGGAAGGTCTCGTCTTCCTCTGGCGCGAGCCGGTCCTGCGAAGCGTCGCGATCGTGACTGCCCTCGTCGTCGGGTTCTGGCTCCCCATTCAGGGCGTCCTGCTGCCGGTCTACTTCGAAGCTCGGCAGGAGCCGGGCCACCTCGGAGTCGTGCTGATGGCGATCAGCGCCGGAGCCGTCATTGGCGCACTCGCGTATGCGGCGGTCGGCGCGCGCTTTCCCCGGCGTCGCGCGCTGAACGCCTCTCTGCTCGGATCTGCTCTAGCGGTTCTCGGAATGGCCTTTCTGCCGCCGCTGGCCGCGCTCCTTGCCTTTGGGTTCGTTGCCGGGGTCGCCTACGGGCCGATCAACCCGATCAGCAACGTTGCCCTGCAAGAACGGACGCCCAACAGACTCCGTGGAAGGGTGCTCGGGCTCTCGACATCGATCGCGTATGCGGCGGGCCCGGCAGGCTACCTGCTTGTCGGGCCGTTGATCGACAAGCTCGGCGTCCGCGGGGCGTTCCTTCTCCTCGCCGGCGGTCTCGTCGTCGTTGCAGTAGCCTCGTTTGCCGTTCGTGGTTTCAAGGGCCTCGACGACGTCACGGGCAGAGACGTCGGATCAATCATGTAGATGATTGATCCCGGATTGGCGCACTCGCGGCTGGGGGCCTGAACACATCGCATCGCGGCCGTCTCGATCAGCATCCAGGCAACCAGCCTGAACGCAGATCGAGCCGACCACGCTGCTCGGTTCAGGCCCTCCCCGACAAGCACGCCAATCCGGGATCAATCATCTAGGCTCGATCCATGACCTCCTCGGAGCAGACGTACGCGGGTGCCGGCGTGTCGCTCGCCACCGCCGCCGCAATCGTCGACCGACTTCGAACGGCCGTCGGCTCGACCGCGACGCCCGCTGTTGCCGGGGCCTTTGGTGCCTTCGCTGGTCTCTTCGCGATTGACGAGAAGCGTCTGCTCGCCGCGTCGACGGACTCCGTTGGATCGAAGCTCGTGCTCGGCCGCCGGGGCGACAGGCTTCGCTGGTGCGGTGCGGATCTCGCTGCGCACTGCATCAACGATGTGCTCACGACCGGCGCGGAGCCGCTCTTCTTCCTCGACTACGTTGCTGCCAACACGATCGACATCGAGCAGGTCGCGGAGCTGATCGAGGGTGCAGCCGATGTCTGCCGCGTCGCGGGGTGCGCGATTCTCGGTGGCGAGACGGCGGAGTTGCCCGGTATCTATCGCGGGGACGAGATCGACTTCTGCGGCACAGCAGTTGGCGTCGTCGATCGCGACCGGGTCGTGGATGGATCGCGCGTCGAGGAAGGGGACGTCGTCGTCGGCTACCCGTCGGCCGGGCTTCATGCCAACGGGTTCTCACTCGTCCGCAAGATCGTGGGCGACGGCACTTTTGACGCCGACCTGCTTCTCCCACCGACGCGGCTCTACCTCGACGATGTTCGCCTGCTACGCACCCGTGCGGACGTGCGCGCGCTCGCTCATGTCACGGGCGGCGGCATTGCCGGGAACCTCGCCCGGGTTCTCCCGCAGGGACTCGGGGCGCTGATCGACCCATCGTCGTGGGAGCGCCCGGAAGTCTTCCAGTGGCTTGCCGACAACGGCGTCGCCGAGGACGATCTACGGCGCGTCTTCAACATCGGGATCGGATACTGCGCGATCATTCCGGCGGCCGACGCGCGAGATGACGACCTCGTGATCGGACGGATCGTCGCCGGCGGCAGGGTCGCGTGGGCATGACGGACGGCGGCGGCATCGGCGTGCTCGTCACCGGAGCCGGCTCGAATCTGCAAGCCCTGATTGACGCGGGAGTACCCATCGCCGCCGTCGCCTCGAACGTTGCCGGGGTAATCGCGCTCCGCCGTGCCGCCTCGGTCGGAGCGCCCACTGCGGTGTTCGCGCTCGACGCCTACTCGGATCGCGACAGCCGTGACGCAGCCATGGCCAACTGGCTCGCCGCACACGACGTCGGGCTCGTCGTCTGCGCCGGTTACATGCACCTTCTTCGGCCTGTGTTCCTCTCCCGCTTCCCGGGTAGAGTCGTGGAACTGGACCCCGGCGGGCGTCCCTGCATTCCCCGCGCCCACCCCCGCCCGGCCGCGCGCGGGGCCGGGG
>JAJAZN010000093.1 GCA_026785685.1 Thermoleophilia bacterium | reverse complement strand
CTCCAGCATCGACCAGGTACTCAACCGCGTCGCCGTCGCGACGTTCGAGCTGCTGCTCGGCCGCGAGGGCAACAGCATCGTTGTGCGCGGGCCGGATGCTGGCGAGTCGCACCGGCTGATCAGGCCGGCGCTCGTGCTTCGCACGCCCAACCACTTGCCGCTCTATGGCACCACCACCACCCAGAGGACAGCTCCCGCTGTTCGCAATCACTACCGAAAGGAAACATCATGACCAAGAAAGCATGGGGCGCAGCAGCCCTTGCGATCGGACTGACCGCAACCCTTGGGGGGTGCGCGGCAGGCTCCGACGGTGGAGGCGGCGAGGGCGCCGCCGGCCAGGAGCTCAGCATCCTCATCGGCTCGAGCGGTGACGCCGAGACGCAGGCCGTCACCGAGGCGGCCGACGCCTGGGCGGCGGAGAACGACGCGACCGTCGAGGTCATCGTCGCGAACGACCTCAACCAGCAGCTCAGCCAGGGATTCGCGGGCGACAGCGCCCCCGATCTCTTCTACATGGGCTGGGACCAGTTTGCGACCTACGCGAGCAACGGCTACCTCCAGCCGTACGCGGCGGACCTCGCCAACTCTGGTGACTTTTACAGCGGCCTCGTCGACACCTTCACCTATGACGACACCTTCACCTGTGCCCCGAAGGACTTCTCGACCCTCGGCCTCATCGTCAACACCGACGCCTGGGCCGCCGCCGGACTCACCGAGGCCGACATCCCGACCGATTGGGACAGCCTCGAGGCCGTCGCGACCACGCTCACGACCGACACCCAGGTCGGACTCTCGTTCGGTCTCGAATACGCCAGGGCCGGCACATTCATGAACCAGGCTGGCGGGCAGCTTGTCAGCGATGATGGCAAGACCGTCGAGGCCGACAGCGCAGAGAACCTCGCGGGTCTCGAGTACATCCAGAAGCTGCACGACGCCGGCGTCTACAAGACCCCGTCCGAGATCGACTCCGGATGGTCGGGCGAGGCGCTCGGTAAGGGTGCTGCTGCCATGGTGATCGAGGGACCGTGGATCAAGGGAATCAAGAACGACTTCCCCGACACGAAGTACGCCGCGTACGAGCTGCCCGCCGGCCCCGAGGGCCAGTCGACCTACACCTTCAGCAACTGCTGGGGAATCCCGCAGGGCTCCGACACGGCTGAGGCCGCGACGTCGCTCGTCGAGTTCCTGACCTCGGACGAGCAGCAGATGGCCGCGGCGGATGCCTTCGGCGTTCTGCCCTCGACGGAGACGGCCGCCGCTCTCTACGCCGAGAGCTACCCGGAGAACGCGTCGTTCATCGCAAGCGCCGAGTATGCCGTGAGCCCGGTCAACTTCGCCGGCTCGACGTCGGCGATCGCCGACTTCAACTCGCAGCTCGAGACGCTCATCGGCGGCGACGCCCAGGGCATCCTCGAGTCGTTCCAGACGAGCCTGCAGGCCGCGTTGGACGAAGCGAACGCCAAGTAGGTTCCGCACCAAACAAAGGCCGGGCGGCGCAGCATCCGCCGCCCGGCCCCTCAGCGAAAGAGGAATCATGAGCAAAGGCATGCGTGCCGGCGAGGCGAAGTACGGGTACCTATTCGTCGCACCGGCTGTCATCATCATCGGGGTTTTCCTGGTGGCGCCGATCTTCCTGGCGCTCTACGTGAGCTTCAGCAACTGGAACGGCCTCGGGTCCCCGCTCGGCAACTCCGAGTTCATCGGCACCGGGAACTACGAGAAGGTACTTGTCGACGACGGGCTCAGCAAGAGCGACTTCGGCACCTCGATCCGCAACAACTTCTACTACGTCATCTTCGTGGTGCCGGCCCAGACAGCACTTGCGCTGTTCCTGGCCGTTCAAGTCAACCGGCGCGTGCTGCGCGGCCGCGGATTCTTCCGCACCGCGTTCTACTTCCCGAGTGTCACGAGCTCGATCGCGATCACCACGATCTTCCTGTTCCTCTTCACGGCGTCCGGCGTCGTCAACTCTATCCTCGCCTTCTTCGGCATCAACGGGCCCAACTGGTTCAAGGACCCGAGCGGGATCATCCACAACTTTCTCGGCGTGTTCGGGGTCAACTCGGCGCCCGCCTTCCTCGACGTGCAGGGGCCGCTCGGCATCAGCTGGTGGCAGTGGGTGGCCGGGCCGTCGGTGGCGATGTGCGCCCTGATCGCGCTCGCCGTGTTCACGACGTCGGGCACGTTCATGCTGCTGTTCCTCGCGGCGCTGCAGAACATCGGTGCCGAGATCGACGAGGCGGCGCTGATGGACGGCTCCGGCCCGTTCCGCAAGCTGTTCTCGGTCACCCTGCCGATGCTCAAGCCGACCCTGTTCACAGTTCTGACGCTCGGGTTGATCGGCACCTGGCAGGTGTTCGACCAGGTGTATCTGACCGGCGGCAACGGCGCTCCGGCGAAGACGCTGCTGACCCCCGCGTTCCTGGCCTTCTCCACGTCGTTCAACGATCTGAAGTGGGGTCAGGGCGCGGCGATCTCGTTCATCCTGTTCGCGATCATCGTGGCGCTCACCCTGCTGCAGCGCTTCATCCTGCGCGACCGCGACGTCGGCAAGCGGGCCGAGGCGAACGCCACGAAGGCCGCCGCCGAGTTGCAGGCCGGCGCGGCGCGGGCTGCCGCGAAGAACGGCTCCACGAATGCGGGCACCACGAATACCGGCACCAGGAAGGCGGGCATCCGATGACTACTCTCACGCAGGCCCAGATCCAGTCCGAACCGGACCCACGCCCGGCCGGATCAACCTCGCCGCGCCGAAAGGGGATTTCGCGCAAGATGCGCTCGTCGATTTTCGCGAGCTACCTGTTGCTCATTCTGCTCGCGCTCGTCTACATCTATCCGTTCCTCATCTCGGTCGCAGGGAGCTTCAAGACGGATGCCGATTCCACGGCCAATCCGCTCGCCCTGATTCCCGAGACCTGGTCGTTTGCCGCGTACGAGCGACTCTTCACCGACGTGCCGCTGCCGCGCTGGGCGGCCAACTCGACGATGATCACGCTCATCGTCACGCTCGGGCGGGTGTTCTTCGACTCGCTCGCCGGGTACGCGCTCTCGCGGCTGCAGTTCCGCGGTCGCAACTTCATCTTCGCCGCGCTGATCGCTGTGATGGCGGTGCCCGGTGTCGTGCTGCTGATCCCGCGCTTCCTGATCCTCAAGGAGCTCGGCCTGTACGACAGCTACGGCGGAATGATCATCCCGCTCCTCATCGACGCGGCCGGCATCTTCATCATGAAGCAGTTCTTCGAGTCGATCCCGATCAGCGTGGAGGAGGCCGCCCGCATCGACGGGGCCGGCGTGTTCCGCACTTTCTGGACGATCGTGCTCCCGATGGCCCGGCCCGCGGTCGTGACGCTCGTGATCCTGAGCTTCCAGGGCTCGTGGAACGAGTTCTCGCACTTCATCGTGTCGCGGTCCGATCCGGACCTGAACACCCTGACGACCGGCGTCGCGTCGCTCGTGTCGGGGCAGCTCGGCTCGGGCAACCAGTTCCCGATCGTGCTCGCCTCGGCGATGCTCATGACGATTCCGGTCGCGGTTGTGTTCTTCATCTTCCAGAAGCGGCTGATGAACACGACGG
>JAJAZN010000092.1 GCA_026785685.1 Thermoleophilia bacterium | reverse complement strand
GTGGAAGATCATACCGCGGGCTCCCTACCCGCTACGTTTCTGCGCGCTTCGCGCGATCGCGGAGGGGCGGGACCGCCGGCCACCACAAAACTCCGACGTGGCCGCGCGGGTTCAACGCTCATCCGCAGGCGCTCCAACCCCGGCAACCGTCTTAACCAGGAGCCCGGCGCAGCTACGAGCCGGGCAGCAGCGAGCTCATCGGGAACCGCTCCGGCCCCTTGAACTGATTCGCTGCGAAGAACGCAGCGTAGGCGGCTTCGTCGAAATCAGTGCACTTGACAAGATAAGCGGTTCCGTCGTCCGGCTTGCCGTCCTTCGTTGTCCACGCGCCGAGCGCGATCTTCGAACCGAGGCTCGGCAGGGGCGCGAGCAGTGTCCCGTTCTGATGCTCCCCGTAGAACGCCTGCAGCTGATCGATCGTGGCCTGCGGGACGTCCTTGCCGTACTGGATGAAGATTCCACGTGGCTCGAGGTTGTGGACGACCTGCGCGTGCAGTAGCGACTCGGTGAAGGAGCCCCAGATCGCCTGCTGCCCGTAGTGGGCGCCGCTCGTGGGAGGGGACGTGTTCCACTTCGGCGACGTTCCTTCCGGCGTGAGCACCGAGTGGTCGTTCGACGCGAGCGACTTCACGGACTTCACCGTGCATCCGGCCGCTTCGAGCTTCTTTGTGGCGTCGGCCGGGCTGGCGCCGCCGCCGATCCCCGTGCTGCCACTCCCGCCACCGAAGAGCACGAAGCTGAGACCGCCCGCGATCACGACGACCGCGGCGGCGATACCGATTCCGATGAGCAGGCGACGATTAGAGTCGTCGCCGGACGAGGGAACCTTCACGGAGGCTTTCTTCTTCGGCCCGGCGGGTCGCGGAGTCGGTGGCATCGGAAGAATCGTAGCCAGCGCGGCGGTCGTCAGGCTCCGTCCGAGGGGCGGACTACCGTTCGTCGACCTGATGGCCATCGTCGTACTCCTAATCGGGCTCGTGAT
This sequence comes from Thermoleophilia bacterium, assembly GCA_026785685.1. Classification (GTDB taxonomy): domain Bacteria; phylum Actinomycetota; class Thermoleophilia; order Gaiellales; family Gaiellaceae; genus Gaiella. The sequence goes on along the minus strand of JAJAZN010000092.1, from coordinate 8,893 downwards.
CGGCGCCGCCGGCGTCTACCTCGTCGCAGTGCGCCGAGCGCTTTCCGATCGAGATCACGCGGCCCTCGAAGCACGCGAGGCGCACCGCGCACTTGCCGAGACGCAGGGTGCACTGGCCGCCGAGCGCGGCGCCTTCGATGCGCGCGTCGAGACCGCAATCAAGGCGATCTCGACCGAGGCGCTGCGCGACAACGCGAACACGTTCACTGAGCAGGCGATGGGCCGGCTCGGCGTGTTCGTCGAACCGCTGAAGAAGTCGCTCGAGAAGGTGGAAACCAACGTCAATCTGATGGAGCAGCAGCGCCAACGAGCCTACGGCGAGATCCACAAGGAGCTCGAGATCGTCCGCTCGGCCCACGAAGGGCTGCGCCTGCAGACCGGCAACCTCGTCAGCGCCTTGCGCGGCGACTCGCAGGTGCGCGGTCAGTGGGGCGAGATCCAGCTCAAGCGCGTGATCGAGATGGCCGGGATGCTGTCCTACTGCGACTTCGACGAGCAGCAGACTGTCTCCGGCGACGACGGTCGCGTCCTCCGGCCCGATGTGATCGTGAAGCTGCCGGGCGGCAAGTCGATCGTGATCGACTCCAAGGTCTCGCTCGCGGGCTACCTCAGCGCCCACCAGGAAGGCACGAGCGACGACGAACGCCGGGCCGGCCTTTCCGACCACGCTCGGCAGGTACGGACGCACATCTCCTCGCTCGGGCAGAAGGCGTACTGGCGACAGCTGCCGGCGACGCCGGAGTTCGTGGTCATGTTCCTGCACGACGAGTCGTCGTGGCTCGCGGCCCTCGATATTGATCCTTCGCTCCACGAGCTCGCGCTGTCCAACAACGTCATTCCTGCGACGCCGACGAACCTGATCGGGCTGCTACGGGCAGTGCACTACGGCTGGCAGCAGGAGACGATCGCGGAGGGCGCCCGGCAGATCAGCGACCTCGGCCGCGAGCTCTACAAGCGGCTCTCCACGATGGGAGCGCACATGTCGAAGCTCGGTCGCACCCTCGACGGAGCGGTCAAGTCCTACAACGAGACGGTCGGATCGCTCGAGCGGCAGGTGCTGCCGCAGGCGCGCAGGTTCGAGCAGCTCGGGATCACCGGCGTCGAGCCGCCCGAGCTCGTCCCGATCGAACGCCAGACGAGAACGCTGAGCGCGCAGGAGCTCGTGGGCGAGCTACCGACGCCGCTCGAGATCCGCGCCGCGGACGCCAGCGCCGCCTAGAACCCTGGCGACCGGCTGAAGCCGGCCACCACGCGGTCGCTGCGGCCACCAGACGGTCGCTGCGGGCCACCAAACGGTCGCTGCGGGCCACCAGACGGTCGCTGCGGCCACCAAACGGTCGCCGGCTTCAGCCGGTGGCCAGGGTTGCCTCCCGCGCATGGAACACGCCAGACGCGGCGGACGTTGACTACCGTAGGACCTGGATATCCCACGCGTAACGAAACACTGCATTCAAGGACCGAGGAGCTATGGAGACCATGACCGACGTACGCAACGTGATCATCATCGGAGGCGGGCCGGCCGGCTACACGGCGGCGCTGTACTCCGCACGCGCCAACCTGAAGCCGCTCGTGATCGAGGGCTTCAACTGGGGTGGGCAGCTGATGATCACCTCCGACGTCGAGAACTACCCCGGCTACGCCGACGGTGTCATGGGCCCGGCGATGATGCAGGACTTCCGACGCCAGGCCGAGCGCTTCGGAGCCGAGTTCCTGACGGATGACGTCACACATGTCGACTTCTCCGAGCGCCCGTTCAAGGTCCACGTCGGCAAGGACGAGTTCGTTGCAGACAGCGTTATCATTGCCACCGGCGCAAGCGCCCGGCAGATCGGGCTCGAGTCCGAGTTGCGACTTCAGGGACGCGGCGTCTCGTACTGCGCTACCTGCGACGCCTCGTTCTTCCGCGACAAGGTCGTGACGGTCGTGGGCGGTGGCGACTCCGCGCTCGAAGAGGCGACGTTTATCAGCCGCTTCGCGAGCAAGGTCTACCTCGTCCATCGGCGTGAGGAGTTCCGCGCGTCCCCGATCATGGTCGATCGTGCCCGCGCCGACGAGAAGATCGAGATCGTGCTCAACAAGACTGTCGACGAGGTGCTCGGCGACGTAAAGGTGACTGGCGTCCGCCTGGAGGACACGGTGACCGGCGAGCTCAGCGACATCGAGACGGACGGGTTCTTCGTTGCGATCGGCCACGACCCGAATACGGCTCTCTTCCTCGAGCAGCTCGATCACGAGGAGGACAGCGGCTACCTCGTGACGCGCGGAAAGTCCACAGAGACCAACGTGGCGGGCGTGTTTGCAGCGGGCGACGTCCAGGATCACACCTACCGGCAGGCCGTCACGGCAGCCGGATCTGGGTGTGCGGCTGCACTCGATGCCGAGCGGTACCTGAGCGATCTGCGCCACGCAGCGCTCAACGCCACCCACAGCTAGCTGCTCGCGCGGAGATCAGCCGGGGTCGTCTGTAGCCTCGGACCGTGACCGAGGGCACCGCCGTCTCCGCCGCCCCCGTCGCGCCTCCGAGCGCTCTGGTCGCGCTTGCGTGGCGACTCGCACCCCTGTGGGTCGGCCTAGGGTCACTCGTGCTCGGCGCAGTCGGCCTCGGGACGAGGTCTCTCACGAGCGTCGAGGCGACATCGCTCGCCGCCGCAGACGGGCCGTTCCGGACGGTGATCTCCACGATCATCCGCAACGACCCGGCCCAGGCAGGGCAGAGGCTCATGCTTCGCCTTGCGACGACCGTCGGCTCCGACGAATGGACGATTCGGGTGCCCTCCGCACTCGCGGCCGCCCTCGCCGCAGGACTGCTCGTGATTCTCGGCACGATGCTGCTCGGACGCGTCGCGGGCGTCGTCGCGGGGATAGCGCTGGCCGCGAACGCGGGGGTCGTCGTCGCCTCCCGCGAGGCGCGCCCCTACACCCTTGGGATCCTCGGGATCGTCGTTGTGACTCTCCTCTTCGTGATCGCGCTCGAACGTGGAGGAGGATGGCGGTGGGTGCCCTACGGAATCGCAGCGGCCGCTCTGCCGCTTTTTCACCCGCTGGCAGCTTCGGTTCTTGCGGCGCACGGCGCCGCGTTGCTCGCGCGACGCGACAGGGCAAACCTGCGCGTGGCGGGGATCGCTGTCGTTACGGGGACGTGTGTCACTGCGTTCCTGCTTGCCTGGATGGCAGCTGACAGGTTCGATGCCTCGGCGCTCGGCGCACTCGATCTCGGGAGCCTCGGTCGCGGCGTCGCGGGGGCGGGCGGCTGGAACCCCGTGCTCGCCGTCGGCGCAGTCGTCGGCGTCGTCTTTCTCTTCCGTGCTGCGCACTCGTCGGCACCCGAGCCCTGGATCGGCGTGCTCGTCGCGGGTCTGATTGCCGCGCCGATCGGTGTCACGCTCCTTGCAGCCGTCGCGCTCCCCGTTCACGCCGGCGCCCTCGTACTCTGCGCACCCGGCGTGGCGCTCGGGGTCGGTGCAGTCGCGCTTCTCCTCTCCCCCACACGCGGTCTCGTTACCGCCGGCCTTGCGGTCCTACTGCTCTTCTCGGCAACCACGATCGCCGCGCGACTGCGGCAACCCGTCGACGAGGACTGGCGCGCGCTCGCCGCCGCCGTGAAGAGCGTGCGCGGAGCGAAGGAAACGGTCGTCGTCCTTCCTGAGGGGTCAGGTGCTGCGTTTGCCTACTACGCGCCGCATCTCACGACGATGCGGTTCGCGCGCGGGGAGGGCGCCTGGATCGCCGTCAGGGCTCGAACAGCGGATTCGGCTATCGACGCGTCGCGCCCGTACGTTTCGACGCCCCGCTACGCGCTGCTCCGGCAGTTCAGGTACGGCGACGATTTGCGGTTACAGCACTGGGTTCGACCATGAGCCACCCAAGGACGACCCTGGCGACCGGCTGAAGCCGGCCACCACGGCGCAGCCACCGCTCCGCCTACCACCACGGCGCAGCCACCGACGTCAGCCCGCGGCCGAGCGGTTCGCGGGACAGAGCGTTGCCAGCACACACTCCTCGCACCGCGGCTTACGGGCATCACACACGCGCCGACCGTGCCAGATCAGGAGATGCGGAAACCGATGCCAGTCTGCCTTCGGCACGAGCTTGACGAGATCGCGCTCGATCTTGACCGGATCGTCCTCCCGCGTCAGTCCGAGCCGTTGCGAGATCCGGCGCACGTGGGTATCGACGACGATGCCCTGCGCCTCGCCGAGCTCTGCCGCGACGACGTTGGCCGTCTTGCGGGCAACGCCGGGAAGTCGCAGCAGCTCCGGGATCATCCGGGGCACCTCGCCGTCGAACTCCTCGAGCAGCACGGTCATCGCGCCGTGGATCGACTTCGCCTTCTGCCGGTAGAACCCCGTCTGGAAGACATCCTGCTCGAGCTCCTCGATCGGCACGGCAAGGTAGTCCTCGGGTCGCCGGTACTTGACGAAGAGCTTCTCGGTCACCCGGTTCACGTTCACGTCGGTCGTCTGGGCCGAAAGCATCACCGAGATCAGGAGCTCGACCTCGCTCCCGAAGTTGAGCGCGATTTCGGCGTCGCCATGCTCGACTGCAAGGCGCTCGACGATCGGGCCGATCCGCTCGCGGCGCGTGCCGAGGCTGCGGCGGCGCGCTTCGGAGACGTAGCTACGCACCACGCCTGCTCTCGAACTCGGTCGTGGCCTCAACCGCCGTCACTCGCCCCTGCAGCGAAGGCGCGACGATCTCGTCGAAGCGCGGAAACGTTGTCGCCCGAAGCTCGACAATCGCCCGCTCGACGTCGTAGGTCGTCTGCCGGAAGTCGATCTCGGGCCCAACGAACGCCCAGAAGGCTCCGACGGCACCCTCGTACGGCAGACCCACGCTCCCCACGTTCACGAGACGTGGGCCGCTTGGCACATCGCGGTCAAACCGGAAATGCGTATGCCCACAGATGACGATCGCGGCGCCGGTGCCGGCGAACGCGGCGGCCACGTCATCGTCCGGCGTGATCCTCGTCAGGATTGCCTCGTTGTCGGTTGGTGTCGCATGACAGAAGAGGACAGCCCCGAGTCCATCGATCTCGCGTTCGAGCCAGAGCGGCCACGTTTCGATGAGCGCACGATGACGCTCGGAAAGACGCGCGCGACACCATCTGTCGATCTCACTGCTCGGGTGTAGGACGTCCCGCTCGCAATTGCCGGCCACGAACACCGCCCCGACCTCGAGGAGAAGATCGAGACACTCCGATTCCATCGGCCCCCACAGCACATCACCACCGACGATGATCTCGTCGACGCGGCCTGCGTTCTCGACCTCGGAGAGCACGGCTTGAAGCGCCGGCAGGTTGCCGTGGATGTCGTAGAGTGCTGCGACTCGCATGTCCTGAAGCTACTCCGCCGAGACGTAGGCATGCTCGACGGCACCCTCGTCGTAGCCGCCGAGCCGGGGACCTGCGCAGACGACATTGAGGGCCGGACAGCCCGAGCAGGCAAACGCGCTCGGCGTCGGCTTGAAGACACCCTCGCGAATCCGGGCGATCGACGCTGAGAGCGTGCCTTCGAGTCGCTCCGTGTCGGCCGTCGTGAACGTCGTCGAGACGACGGCCTCCGGATCCTCGAGGAAGTGGTAGACGACCTCGACCTCCTCGGCCCCCGCGCGGAGGCAGGCGATCGCGTACACGGTCTGCTGCGTCGAGTACTCGTGATCGACGATTTCCACGGGATCACGACCGCGCAGCGCATTGGTCTTGTAGTCGAGGACGAGCGCCTTCGCCCCTTCGATCCAGAGCACGTCGAGCCGCCCGTTCACGAGTACGCCGTCGAGCTCGAAGGCAAACGGCCGCTCCGGCCGGACGCCCTTCAGTGCGGCAATCTGCGCGGCAAGCGCCGACCCCGTGTACGCGTGCACGAGCTCGCCGATCCGGGCCAGCTCGGCGTCGTTCGCTGTCGGGTACCAGGCACGAACAAGCACCTGAAGCGCAGCGGCGCCCGGCGCCGCAGGATGCGCGAGATCGACGAGCTCGAGGAGCCGATGCACGGCGTCACCGATCTCGGTTGCATGCAGCCCACCCGCGTCGCCCCCGAGGTCACTCCCGAAGGAGACCGGCTTCATCCCGATCACCCGCTCGGCGTAATAGCGGTAACCGCAGCGATCGAACAGCGAGATCGCGCTGTACGACAGGCGCGAGACGTGCGCCAGCGGAGCTGCAGGGATCTCGACGAGGTCGCGAAGTCGCGGGGCCGGAGGCGGCACATCCTCCCCTGCTCCCTCGAAGAGCAGCAGCTGGCTCGCCTCCCTGGCCGCGACATCGTCGAGCTCAACGGCAATCTCGACATCCGCGCTTGCGGGGACGTGCCGGTCGATGCGCAGGACGACGCCCGCCGCTCCCCGCTCCGCCTCGACCGGCCCGATCGCTTCGGGTCGGTCGAGCTCGGCGCCGAGCTCGAGGCGATCGATCACCCAGCCGATCGGAGTTCGCTCATCGCGCTCCTTCGTCCGGTCGACCGAGCCGGAGACAATGAGCCGTTCCTCCGCCCGGGTCATCGCAACGTAGTAGAGCCTGAGCCGCTCGGCTTCCTCCTGGAGGTCACGTGTCTCCTTGACGTCCTTGTAGGAGCTCGTCACGACGCGCGTGCCGGTATCGGGATGCGCGACCTTGAAGCCGAACCGGCCGTCGGAGAGGCAGAGGATCTCGTCGCTACTCGTTCGCTCGCGTCCTGCATCCGCGACGACGACCACCTTGAACTCGAGCCCTTTGGCGGCGTGAATCGTGAGCAGCCGGACAGCATCGGCCCCCTCCTCCTCCGACACTGCATCGCGCTCGGGCGCCCCAGCTGCATCCTGCTCTGCGACGAAGCGGATGAATCCCTCGAGATCGGGGCCTCGCAACTCCTCGTAGGACCGCGCGAGCCGCGCGAGCTTCCGCAGGTTGGCATATCGGCGCTGGCCGTCATGTCGTGTGAGAACGGCGAGGTCGTAGTCGTGCTCGACGAGAATGCGCTCGCAGAGCAGCTCGAGCGAGAGCCTCGTCGAGCTCTCGACGAGGCGCTCGTACCGCTGGAGAAACGCGCGCACGAGCCGCCGGTCGTCCTCGGGAAGATCGGGAGGCAACGATCGCTCGATGCCCTTGAAGATCGGCCGCCGCTCCGCCGTGGAGCGGATCAGGACGAGAGCGTCGTTCGAGACTCCAACGAACGGCGATGCGAGAACGGTGAGCAGCGCCTCGTCGTCGTAGCGGTTCTGCAAGAGCCGCAGGTAGTGCAGCAGGTCAACGACCTGCTGCTGACCGAAGTATCGGCGTCCGGTCATCCGGATGGTCGGCAAGTCGACGGAGCGGAGCTCCTCCTCGAACCACTCCGCGTCCGTCCCTGCCGCGAACAGGAGAACGATCTCTCCGGGCGTCGCGACACCTGCATCGACGAGCTCGCGCACTCGTCGAGCGACATGCCGGGCCTCTGCACGACGCCAGTGCAGCCCGGAGCCGGCATACGAGACCTTGTCGGTCACGAGCAGCTCGACCGGGGTACCGAAGAGGGGGTCGCCGTAGCCGTCGGCCGGCTCGAGCGGCCGGAACTCGTCGCCGAACTCACCGGCAAACAGTTCGTTGACAGCTGCGAGGACCGCGGGCCGGGAGCGGTAGTTGAGGGTCAGTGGCAGCACCTGCGGTGCTGCGTCACGTCGGTCACGAAACACGGCCACATCGGCGTGACGAAAGCCGTAGATCGACTGGAACTCGTCGCCGACGAAGAACATCTCCTTCGCAGGTCCGGCGCAGACGAGATCGATGAGCTCGGTCTGGAGACGGTTCGTGTCCTGGAACTCGTCGACCATGATCGAGCGGAACCGCAGTTGCTCCGCCTCTCGGATCGCGTCGTTCTCGCGGAGAAGCTGCCACGCGCGAAGCTGGAGGTCCTCGAAATCGAGGGCCGACTCACGGTCCTTCGCGGCGGCGTACGCCGTTGCAAACCCGGTCAGGATCTCCTGCAGGAGCTCGCGATCGCGGGAAGCGAGCTCCTCGAGCGCGAGTGCTCGCACATTCGTGCGCGCATAGCTGAACGCCGCGGCGCGCGTACCGCGGACGGTGGTGGCGGGAAGTTCGATCAGACGCTCTGGCAGCTGGGTCGTCACGAGGAGGTCGAGCGCGTCGACGGCGGAGTTTCTTTGCAGCTCCGTCGCCTTCGTGTCGAGCAGCAATGCCTCGATCTCCGTGCGCAACTCCACGATTGCGTCACCGAGGCTCTCACGCACCGCCGGCTCGAGGACGAGAGGGAGTGCGGCGGACCGCAGGGTGTCGTAGACGCTCACGAGCATCTTCCGGAGGCCGGCCGCCTTGTACGTGGCGAGCAGCTGCCAGCGATCCGGTTCGTCGGCGGCACAGAACTCTTCGAGTGCGACCGAGAAGGCCTCGCCCTGGATTACACGGGCCTGCGCCTCGTCGAGGACGCGGAATCGAGGATCGATTCCCGCTGCGAGCGGGTACGCGGTGAGGAGACGCCGGCAGAAGCCGTGGATCGTGGAGATCCACGCGCCGTCGAGATCGCGTGCGAGATCGGGACGGTCGAGCTCGATCAGGTTGGCCCGGATGCGACCCCGCAGCTCACCGGCGGCGCGATCGGTGTACGTGATCACGAGCAGCGATTCGACGTCGAGGCCGTCCTCGACCACCGAGCGAGCGAACCGCTCGACGAGCACGGTCGTCTTGCCCGTCCCGGCACCCGCGGAGACGAATGTTTCGCCACGCGCATCGATCGCGGCCCGTTGCTGCGGATTCGGAGTCGCGGGTGGTCGGGGGGGCGGGGGGTTTGGGGGGGCGCCGGGCCGCCCCCCCGCCCCCCCCCCCCCCCCCCCGACCACCCGCGACTCCGAATCCGCAGCAGCGGGCCGCGATCGATGCGCGTGGCGAAACATTCGTCTCCGCGGGTGCCGGGACGGGCAAGACGAC